>JANWJA010000060.1 GCA_025449615.1 Methyloceanibacter sp. | reverse complement strand
CGATCCTCGAACAGACCGGTGGCGGCAGCTTCTGGCTCGGCCGCGATCAAGCCGACACGGCGCCGCTGCCCCGCATCGTCATGTTGCATGGCGGCTCGAAAATGCATGGCTCCGACTGGATCGGGCTCGAGAAGCGCGACGCCTATCGCGTCGAAGGCGTGCGTCTTTTTCCGCTCTTCACCGGCTTCCTCGCGCTCGCGCTGCTGCTCAGCCTGATTTCCTTCACCTGGTACCGCGAAGGCCATTAAAGCATGATCCCGAAAAGTTGCAGACTTTTCAGATGAAATCATGCGTCAAAGACAAATAGCTTTTTCGGGCGGCGCCCTTTGACCGGTCCCTTCATCTCGGCAAGCGCACCCGGCGCAATCTCGAGCGCGAGCACGCGCGCAAGGTCCACCGGCCCCGGCAACGTCATTTGCCCCGGCGGCACCGGCACAAAGCCGAACCTCCCGTAATAGGGCATGTCGCCGACCAAGAGCACGAAGCCAAAGCCTTGGCTCTTTGCACCCTCGAGCCCGGCTGCAATCAGTGCACGACCGATTCCCTGCCCCGAATGCGCCGGATCGACCACAAGCGGCCCAAGCAGGAGACCGCCCTCCTTGCCGCCGACGGCGATTGTGGTGAAGCGAATGCCGCCGACGATCGCCCCCTCGCGCCATGCCGTTAGACAGAGGGGAGCGATGGGAGCAATCCCCTCCCGGATCCGATAGGCGCTGCGGGCAAAGCGGCCAGGGCCGAAGGCCTGGGCCGAGAGGGCCGACAAGGCAGCTTCGTCGCTTGACTGCTCAAGCCGGATATCGAGGTTCAAATCATCCATGGTTTTCGCGTCCAAAAAAGGCTGATCGAGGGACCCTCAGCCGCGACGCGGGCGCCAAATGGCGAAGCCAATAACCCAGGGCGTCAACGACGAGAGAGGATAGAGCACGCGGGCGTGCCGCGCCGTCCTCGTCGTCGCAAGAGCGTCAGTCTGTCGCTTGTCTTGCCCATGGTGGCGGTGCGTCTATCATGCCCGATGAAGCTGGTCCAGCCTGTTTCAATATGGTACGCCGCGCCTCCCGCGGTCGTTATCGTCTCCTCGCCGAGCTTCTCATCTGTTAAGTTGATCGAGCTAGCGGGGAGGGGTCGGTCGCGCCCCTTGCAAGAAGAGGGCAATGATTGATGGCTGATAGGACGCGTTTGCTCGTTCTCTATTATAGCTCCTACGGGCACACTGAGACTCTGGCTTATGCCGTCGCACACGGTGCGCGCGCAGTAGACGGCGTGCAGGTCTCCGTCAAGCGCGTGCCTGAATTGATGCCGGAAGATGTGATGCGCAGCGCCGGGATGAAAGTCGACCAGCCTGCGCCGATCGCCGATCCCGCCGAGCTCGCGGATTACGACGCTATCATTTTCGGCACGCCCACCCGCTTCGGTAACATGACCTCGCAGATGCGAAACTTCCTCGATCAGACCGGGCCGCTTTGGGTCGAGGGCGCGCTGATCGGCAAAGTCGGCAGCGTCTTCACCTCCACCTCGACCGGCGGCGGCAACGAGACCACGATCACATCGTTCCACTCGACGCTGTTGCATCACGGCATGGTCGTGGTCGGCCTGCCCTACTCCGCGCCGGACCTCGCCGACGTCAGCGAGTTGAAAGGCGGCTCACCTTATGGCGCGGGCACGATCTCGGCACCGGACGGCTCACGCCAGCCGTCGCAGAAAGAGCTGAACCTCGCTAGCTTCCAGGGCCACCACGTGGCGAAGATCGCAAAGAAGCTTGCCGCCGGCGAATAGCGCCTTACCTCACCACAGCGCTTTGACCGGAGCCTTGTTCAAAATCTCGTCGAGCCGCGCCTTGGTGCCGGCATCGGTTCGCTCCGGCAGATCGCCCGCCGCGAACATGCCGGCCGCGGCAATCTCACCGCGCTTATGATAATCCCCGCGCCGCTGCCAATGCCGCACGACGAAGACGGCGATATGGTCGCCGGGGAAGCTTGCGAAATTGGCGAAGATGCCGTGGAGCACAGGCGCTCCTGTCAGCGTGACGCCGACCTCCTCCTCGAGCTCGCGAGCAAGCGCGGTCTCGATGGTCTCGTTCCATTCCACGCCGCCGCCGGGGAAGAACCAGCCCGGCCGATAACCATGACGCACCAGAAGCACGCGATTCTCCGCATCGAGCACGACACCTTGCGCGCCGAAAGTCATGCCTCTCCGTAATCGCCAGAAGGGCCTAAGCACCGAGGTTAGCGCGCGGACGGCTAAGGGCGTCGATTTCGGGGGTCGCTTCAGCCTTGCCTCCTATCGCGCCGACATGCTTGTTAGAGGCGCGCCGATCCTTCAAATGAACCACAATCAAGCACCGGTAAAGCCCCGCCTCAATTGTTCACTCTCGCCCATCTCTCCGACATTCATTTGAGCCCGATGCCGAAGGCACGGCGTTCCGAGCTGATGTCGAAGCGCGTGCTTGGCTATGTGAATTGGCATCGCGGGCGGAAGCTGGTGCATCGGCGCGACATCCTCGACATCTTGACCCGCGACATCGTCGAACAAAAGCCGGACCACATCGCTGTGACCGGCGATTTGGTCAATCTCGGCCTGCCCGAAGAGTTCGTGCGCGCCGCGGAGTGGCTGCACCACCTCGGCCCCCCGGATCGCGTCACCGCCATCCCTGGCAATCACGATGCCTCTGTGCGGCTGCATCCCGAGCGGGGCTTTCATCACTGGAGGCCCTATATGGTTTCCAATGATGAAGGTGAGGCTCTGATCCCAACCCCGGAGACAGCCTTCCCGTTCGTGCGGAGGTTCGGCGACGTGGCTCTCATCGCACTATCGTCTGCCATTCCGACCATGGCCTTTGTCGCCTCCGGCAAGATCGGAAGCGTGCAACGAGCGTTTCTCGCCGCGGCTCTCGCGAAGCTTGGGCAACTCGGACTGTTTCGTGTGGTGTTGATTCATCACCCGCCCTTGCCCGGTCAGGCAGGCTGGCGGCGCGGGCTTCGCGATGCGAAAAAAATTCGCGATATTCTCGTCGCCAATGGCGCGGAGTTGATCCTCCACGGCCACAATCACGAGCAGACCATTCGCGAGCTCGAGACCGCGACCGGCACCGCGAGCATCGTCGGTGTCCCATCGGCGTCAGAGGCGGTCGAAGGCCGCGTGCCTGCCGCGCGCTACAATGAATATCTGATCGCGCGTGCTGGCCATCGATGGTCATGCGAGATGATCGGTCGCGTTGTCGCGAGCGCACCGGAACATGTTTGGGAAGTCGAGCGGCGAACGCTTAAGGTAGGTTGAACCACGCCGCCGCAAACAATCCGGCCGCACCGGTCAATATGCCGATGATGAAAGCGGCCGCCACAACACCGGTTCCCGAACCTGACGCAGGTGTTTCGGCGAGCACATCCTTGCGCGAGGGCTCCAACAGCGCCGCTTCCTGCCGCTCGCGCCGTACGATCTCGCGCGCCATGTGGCTGGTAATGCGGTCGGCCATGTCGGCGACATTGACCGAGCTGAATAAGGTCCGCCGTCCCTGCTCGCTGTTGCGCACGAGCTGGTAGGTGCCGTTCTCGTCGTCGACACAAACATAGGTGAAAACGTCGATCCAAAGCCGCGCGGGCCGACTCGGCACCAGCGTCAGGCTGAACCGATCGTCATGGGCCGGCACATCGGCAAACACCGATTGAAGCTCGGCCTTGAGCAACTCGAGCCGCGCGATCTCACTGTCGCGCTTGTCTGCGGTCTGATCGAGGCGCGTCGCCTCTTCCAGCCGCACGCTTTGAATGGCTTCGCGCAAAGACCTGCTCGTGGCCGGCCGGGCCATACTCTTGAACTTGTCGTCCATTCCCCCGAGCCCCTTTGGGACCTATTTATCCCAGCATACAGTCATTTCGAGGAAAGCACGACGCTCGATCTTGCGTCGTCGAACCATTTATCGATAGCCGTGTCGATATTGGCCTGAAGCCCGGATTTCCAGGTTTTTATCGTGGCATCCAGCGCCGCCTCATTGGCGGCGAGGAACTGGTCCCGGTTGATCGCCTCATTGGCCTCGTTGCCCACATAATCGGCCACGACGCCGACCAGCGCGCCCGCCACAGCGCCAATAACCTGGCCGCCCAGCGGCTCGACGGCCGTCCCAAGGGCCGCCCCCTGCCCCATATAAGCGAGCCTGGTACCGACCGAGGTGGCGATACGTCGCGAGATCTGCCCGAAGCTCTGCGCCAGCACGGCATTCATGGTCGGCCCGAGCGCCAAGGCCCCGACCGTGCCGCCAACCACAGCCGCGCCGACACCAACGACGCCGTCAAAGGCGCGATCCTCCATCAGGTAAGTCGGCGCCTTCCATTTTTGCGCATCCCAATCGAGCTTGACGTCGACCGCAGACGTTGCCGCCGGCAGGTCTTCCATATGACTCGTATGTTGCGCGAGGAAGAGCTGGAGCCGCATGTCGCTATTCGCCACGACGCGGCGGTAAGAGTCGTGCGCGTGCCGCACCGCCTGCTCGACTCCCTTGGTGATGACCTCGTCGCGAAGCTCCGGCTTCAGCACCTGCTCTTTGTAGTTGCGAAGGAAATAGTCCTTCACATCCGCCTCGACGGCTTCGTTGAGCGACTCGTATTTCCCGGCTTCGATCATGCGATTGACCGTGGAGGTCAGCGTCTCCTTCAACACGACGTAAGAGCGCTTCCACTCGAAGAACCAATCGGCGTAGGAATTGATTGCCTCGTCGCGGTCCTGAAACGCGAGCGCGAAGGTGCGGTCGAGATCCTCATGCACGGCCTGCTTGATCCGCGCCCGCTCCTCGTCGAGCATCAGGATGGTGCCGTTCACAAATTCGTCGGTCTCCGACTTACCGGCGATGACTTTGTGCAGATTGCCGTCGACATCTTTGACGACGAGGTCGACCGCATCGGAAGGCAGCGTCTGATCGGGGAAGAAAATGTCGAGGATGCTCTTGTCCTCATGCACCGCCGCGGTGTGGTCTAGATGCCGCTGGTAGGAGCGATAGAACGTGGTGCCGAGCGACATCAGCGCATAGGCCGAGAGGATCAGCGCCAGCGCGACGCCCACAGGCCTGAGCAAATGTCCGAGCCAGCTCTGCTTGACGACCTTCACGCGCCGCCAACGGCGCAAACCGGTCGACTTGCGCTTTTGCGTCTTGGCGACGCCAGAACCCGGTGCGTCGTCATTCTCGTGGGGAACCACGGCGTTAGCGCGGTATTTTGCCATCTCGTGCAGCATGTCTCCGACCCTTTGGGGCAAACTTACCACGGTATATAGGAAGCGCCGAGGCGCCCGATAAGAACAGGCCCGAATTGTGGTAACTTTGCGGGAGAAGCGCTTCCGCGTTTTCGCCTTGATAGGAGTCGGGGAAATAGCGCCGCAGCCTGCCCTTAGATCTGAGCGTGGGAGATCTCGGCCACGATCAAGGACGCCGCCCGCCAGATCAACAAGAACAGCAGGGCGGCGAGGCTGAAATTCACGGCACGGTTGAGCCAATGGGCCAGTGTCTTGTTCTCAAGAAAGCTGAACAGATTGATGTACCACTGGTCGGCATAAGACAGGCAGTAGACGAACATCACCACCAGCGCGATCTGGTGCAGATAGAACAGCACCTCGCTTCCGGACTTCTCGTAAAAATATTTCAAGCCCCCGACCAATACGAAATTCCGCAACAGATCGAAGAACCACTGTGAGAAATTGCGCACCACGTCGAGCAGCGCGACTTCATCGTCGCGTTGCACGAAGAGCTGGCTGAGATATTTGCGGAAATCCACCTGGCGACGACCTGCCTAAAGCGCCTCGGCGCCCATTTCACCGGTCCTGACCCGCATCGCGCCCTCGAGGTCGAGCACGAAGATCTTGCCGTCGCCGATGTGACCGGTACGCGCGCCTTCGGTGATGGCTTCAACAACCGTGTCGGCGAGGTTGTCGTCGACGGCGATCTCGAGCTTGATCTTGGGCACATAATGCATGGTGTATTCGGCCCCGCGGTAAATCTCCTTCTGGCCTTTCTGCCGGCCGAAACCACGCACCTCGCTGACCGTCATGCCTTGCACACCCCTTGCCGACAGGGCCTCACGCACGGCATCGAGTCGATGCGGCTGGATCACTGCGATGATATATTTCATGAAGCTCACCCGCTCACATATTGTAGCCGCGTTCGCCGTGGGTCCTTAAGTCGAGACCTTGCTCCTCAGTCTCGGCATTGACCCGCAACGGTGTAACCAGCTGGACCAGCTTGATAATGAAGAAGCTCGCTACGAGCGACCATACCAAAGTGGCGATTACTCCGGTGAGTTGAATCGCGAACTGTCCCCCGATGTCTCGTCCCTCAGCAAGGCCAATGCCGCCGAACGTCGCATCGGCAAAGATCGCCGTGAGCAGCACGCCGGTTGCGCCGCCTATGCCGTGTACCGCGAACACATCGAGCGAATCGTCGATCTTCAATCTGCGCTTCACCAGGACGACCATGAGATAACAGATCGTGCCACCGGCAAGTCCGATCACGAGTGCAGCACCAGGCCCGACATAGCCAGAAGCGGGCGTAATGGTGGCAAGACCAGCGACCGCGCCCGTGACAATGCCGATCATGCTCGGCTTTCCGTACTTCACCCATTCGATGGTGAGCCAGACCAAGGCCGCAGTGGAAGCCGAGATATGCGTCACAGTCATCGCCATACCGGCGTCGCCCCCGGCCTTCAGCGCACTGCCAGCATTGAAGCCGAACCAGCCAACCCAGAGCATGCAGGCGCCCGCCATTGTCATCCACGGGGCATGCGGCACGGTGGCTTCCTCTGGGAAACCTCGTCTCGGCCCAATCATGATAGCGAGCAGCAGCGCCGATATGCCCGCAGTGAGATGCACCACGAGTCCGCCAGCGAAATCGAGCACACCTTTCTGCGCCAGCCAACCTCCGCCCCAGATCCAATGCGCCACGGGCACGTAGACGATCAGAAGCCAGAGCGCGGTGAACAGCAGCACGGCGCCGAAGCTCATGCGCTCGGCAAAGGCGCCGATGATCAGCGCGGGCGTGATGATGGCGAAGGTCATTTGAAACATGAAGAAGACGGTCTCGGGGACGGTGGTGTTAGGCCCTGCGGCCTCGCGCGCAATGCCGCGCAGCAGCATCTTCTCCAGATCCCCAAGCCAGGGCCCAGTACCGCTAAAGGTCAGGCTATAGGCGAAGGCGAGCCACATCACCGACACCATGCAGGTAATGGCGAAACACTGCATTAATACGGAGAGCAAATTATCGGCGCGCACCAATCCGCCATAGAAAAGCGCCAAGCCCGGCAGTGTCATGAACAAAACCAGCGCCGTTGCGGTCAACAGCCAGGCAGTATTTCCCGTATCGATCATGCAGAAGCCCTCCCCCAAGTGTTCCTGTAGTGTTTTCGGATTTTGCCCAATAGAATAGCATGGGCCCGTGGGCGTCTAGCCGAACCTGCCTAGAAACTGCACATTTGCCCACAATCGGGGCATCTTCCAACACTCTCCGGCCGGGGAATAGCGTGATATAGTCCAGCGATGAACAAGGCCTTCACCAAGGAGTCCGAACCCGGCGAGGTCTATGACGACCTGCCGGACCGGCCGATCTCCACGAACAATCTCGTGACCCCGAAAGGCCTTGAGCTGATCGAGGCTGAGCTCGCGCGCCTGCATCAGCAGCATGCCGCGGCAGCCGATATCGACGACCGCTCGCTGCAGGCCAAGATCAACCGCGATTTACGCTATTGGACCTCTCGCCGCGCCACCGCGCAGATTGTCGATGCGCCACGCGACGCAAAGGAAGTGCATTTCGGCTCGACGGTGACGATCCAGCGCGAGGATGGGCGCATGCACACCTATCGCATCGTCGGCGAGGACGAAGCCGACCCTGCACTCGGCACGTTATCTTACGTGTCGCCCGTCGCCCAAGCTTTGATGGGCAAGCAGGTCGGTGAAGTGGTCGAAGCCGGCCACAGCGAAGCCGAGATCGTCGCGATCAGCTAACGGCCTCAGGTCTTCTTGCCGGGCGTCTTGCTCGGGCCTTCCAGCATGAGCTTGCCCTGCTGCTCGACCAGAGCCTTCGCCTTGTTGGCGAGCATGGCGAGCACCCAAGGCAGCTCGACTTCGAGCCGGACATGGTCGTCGGCCACATCGACCGTGCCGTTGGTGCTCTGGCCGAGCAGGCTCGCGCTGAAATCGAGGTGATTGCCCTTCCACTCATCCTTGAGCACGGCGAACGAGGCGCCAACACCTTTGCGAACGCCGCGGAACCCGGCCTCGAGGCGGCGCGTGGCCTCCTCCTTGCCGAGCCTGTGGGGAATGGTGACGACAACGGGTACTGGCATCTAACGTGACTTCCTTCCGATGCTGCCTAACGGTTGAGCGACATATGGGAAGGAACGGCTGATTTCGCCAGTGTTTGTCCGCCCAATCCACGCCCGCCCGCGAAGCCGTGGCTAACGCTTGACGTCGGAATGGCCGAGATCGTGCTCCGGAGCGATTCTGTCCCGCACGATTTGCTTGAGTTCCTTGATGTCGGGGAAGCGGCCGTGCTCTTTCCGCGACCAGACCAGCTCATCGTCAATCCGGACCTCGAACACCCCGCCGGTCTGATCGGGAATGAGCGTCACCGAGCCGAGCTCGTCGGCGAAAGTGGTGAGCAGCTCTTGGCTCATCCAGCTCGCCCGAATCAGCCAGCCGCAGAGCCTGCAATAGGTGATGGCGACATTCGGATGTGGCGCGGCTGACATTGAGTCCCCTCGCCGCCGATACCAGCACTGGGAAATGGTCCAGTCAAACGATCAGAACGGCATCATGTCGCGGGCCAGCATCAAAAAGTTTGATCTGGCGCAAAGCAGGCAGGCCTGCGCCGTGCAGAATATCTTGAGGGGCGAGACAGTTCGTGTGGTCCGCTGGCTTACCCTTCGCGCCCCCTGACCGAACGGGAAACTGCTACGGTCGAGGGCACATTATTTTGCGCCCTCGGCGGGACACCTGCTCCGGCCGCCTGGTT
>JANWJA010000059.1 GCA_025449615.1 Methyloceanibacter sp. | reverse complement strand
GCTCCCTGAGGATCGCCTCGACATCGCGATGGACGAGACGGCCGAGCCTAACTTGCGCCGTCTCGTGCTCGCGGGCCATGGCACATGGGGCGAGAGGCTGAAAAGGCTGCGCGAGCTTTGTGAGTTCATTGGTGACACGGACTATGCCGAGGCGGCATCGGACTATCTGCAAGGCGATGCCTCGGCCCGCTCCTATGCGCGGCTCCAACTTGGCCATCGCGACGCGATCCTGATGAACTCCCCGAAGGCGCCGGACGGTCCTCCAATCCACGGCGGCAAGCCCTACTCGCAGCTGGTTCACCTCGCCGAAGACGTGACGCCCTTCGTCGCTGTCGCGGGCGCCCTCCGCGAGCGAGGTTTATCGGCGCCGGCCATCTACGCCTTCGATCTGGAACGTGGGTTCATCCTGCTCGAAGACCTTGGCGACACGACATTCAAGCGGGCCTTGGATAGCGGCACCTCCATGCACGAGCTCTACGGTGCGGCCGCAGACGTTCTGCTCGCCATTGTGGCCGAGCCTCAAGGTGACATCTTAGCGATCGAGGGAGCTCGACCCTACCGGTTGCCGCATTATGACGCTGACGCGCTTCTGACCGAGGCCACGCTGCTGATCGACTGGTTTTGGCCCGCGGTTCATGGCAGGCCGATGCCCGACAGTGTCAGAGAGCAATTTGCCGGCCTCTGGCGCCCCTTGCTGAAAGCGGCCGCGAGTGAGGATCAGACCATCGTCTTGCGGGACTATCACTCTCCCAATCTGATGTGGCTCAAGGAGCGCCAAGGCTTGAGGAAGGTCGGAATTCTCGACTTCCAGGATGCGCTTGTCGGATGCGCCGCCTACGACCTGGTGTCGGTGCTACAAGATGCGCGGCTCGACATGCCGGAAGCGCTTGAAGCCGAGCATTTGGCTCGCTACTGTGCCGCCCGGAGCGCCAAGGACAAGCAATTTTCAAGCGACCGATTCAAGACTCTCTATGCCACGCTTGGCGCGCAACGCAACTCGAAGATCCTCGGCATCTTTGCCCGATTGGCGAAACGTGACGGCAAGCGCGGTTATCTCACTCACATCCCGCGGGTCGCGCGTTATCTCGCGCGCGACCTTGAGCATCCTGCGCTCGCCGAACTCGGAGCCTGGTATAAGCGCGAGCTTCCCGATGCGGAGTCGCTTCCGACACTTTCATTGTAAGAGCGCAAGCAGATGACTCGCGCTAGGACAGCCATGGTGCTGGCGGCGGGGCATGGCGAGCGCATGCGCCCACTCACGGACAAGATTCCAAAGCCGATGGTGACGCTCGCCGGCCGGCCGCTGATCGACCATGTGCTCGACAGGCTCGAAGCGGCGCACGTGGAAAAGGCCGTCGTCAACGTGCATTATCTCGCCGAGCAGATCGAGGCCCATCTTCGGCCGCGCAGGGAGCCGGAGATCGTCATTTCCGACGAACGCGATCGCCTGCTCGACACTGGCGGCGGCGTGAAGAAGGCGTTGCCGCTTTTGGGCGATGGTCCTTTCTTCGTCCACAATTCCGACTCGGTCTGGAGCGAAGGCGTGACACCCGCCCTCAACGCGATGCTGCGGCAATGGGATCCGAAGGAGATGGACTGCCTGCTGTTGCTTGCGCCGCTGTCGTCGAGCATGGGCTATTTCGGGAGAGGCGATTTCAGCATGGCGCCGGACGGTAGACTTGCCCGGAGAGGCGAACGGCAGGTCGTACCCTTTGCATTTGCCGGGGTGTCGATCTGTGACCAGCGGCTGTTCAAGGATGCGCCCGACGGGCGATTCTCGCTGAACTTGTTATGGGACCGATCGCTGCAAGCGGGACGATTGTTTGGGATCCGGCTCGACGGGTGCTGGATGCATGTCGGAACGCCGGACGCCCTGAAGGAAGCGGAGACCTGGTTCGAACGTGAAGGTGCCTGACGGCAGACCCTCGCGCCCGAGGCTTTATACGATCCCGCCTTCGGCGCCCTTCCTCACTGGTCTCGCAAGAGCCGTGCTCGACGGCGTATTGCCTGTCGCCGGGGGGGCCAAACCCGACAAACTGACGCTGCCGCAGACAACCATCTATCTGCCGACGCGACGCGCCGTGCGCGGCCTTCGCGATGCATTTCTTTCGGCATCGGGAGGCGAGGCGCTCTTGCTGCCGCGCATCCGCACGCTGGGCGATCCCGACGAGGACGAGGCACTCATCTTCGCAAACGAGCTCGCAGGCGACAGGGTCGACGCAGATGCCGGCGCGCCGACCATCGGCATGCTGGAGCGGCGGCTGGTGCTGATGCGGCTGATCCTCGCCGGAGAGAGGACTGAGCGACAGACCATAGTAGCCGAAAACGACTTTCTGTCGGGCCTTCCGCCGGTTTCAACCGCGGCGCAAGCTTCCAAGCTTGCGGCGGAACTCGCGCGGCTGATGGACTTCGTCGAGAGCGAGAATGCGGATCTCGAATCGCTCGCCACACTCGTGCCTGAGGAGTTCTCAGCACATTGGCAGCTCACGGTAGAGTTCCTGAAGGTGATTACCGATGCGTGGCCGCGTTATCTCGAAGGGCGCAAGCTCGTCTCTCCGATCGCGCGGCAAAAATTGCTGATGGCGTTGGAGGCAGAGCGGCTTGCCGCTTCGCCGCCGCGAGGTCCGGTGATCGCGGCAGGATCGACGGGAACGGTGCCGGCGACAGCGCGGCTGCTGCAAGTGGTCGCCTCGCTGCCGAACGGCGCGGTGGTACTGCCTGGACTCGATCTCACGCTCGACGATGAGAGCTGGGAACATGTCGCCGATCATGCCGAGCATCCGCAAGCCGGCATGGCCGCGCTGTTGCGGAATTTGGGCGTCGCCCACGATGAAGTGAAATATGTGTCGGGGACCGAGCCGGACCCAGTGCAGTCGACCAAGCTCCGTTTCGTCAGCGAGGCGTTGCGCCCCTCCGACACCACCGAACGATGGCAGGATTTTCTTGGCGAGGCCCCGGATATCCGATCCGCATTGTCGTCGTTGCAGATCATCGCGGCACCGACGGCACAGGACGAGGCGGAAGCCATCGCTCTGATCCTGCGTTCGACGATCGAAGCGAAAGGCAAGACGGCTGCGCTCGTCACCCCCGACCGGACGCTCGCGCGCCGCGTCGCGGCGAGGCTCGGGGGCTTCGGTCTTACCATCGATGATTCCGCTGGAACGCCCGTGGTTCGAACGGTGCCCGGGGCGTTCCTCGATCTGGTGCTCGAGGCAGTCGATGCCGATTTCGCGCCGCGGGCGCTGATGGCCCTGCTCAAGCACCCTGCGGTCCTCTTGGACCGGCGCGCGGGAGTAATGCGCGCCGTGGCGAGAGACTTGGAGCTTGCGCTATTTCGGGAGGTTTATCTCGGGCACGGGCTGGACGGGGTTCAGTCGGCGCTGGACGGCCTGAAGGCAGATGGCGACAGACGGAGGCGGGTGCCTGAGGACAAGGCCCTGAGAGAGCTAGCGAGGCTGGTGGTGGACCTCAAGGAAGCCTTTGCACCACTGACCGATCTGCTAACTGCTCCCGGACCGCATTCCGTCGCAAGACTTGCCGAAGCCCACAGCACCACCGCAGAGAGGCTGGCGCGCGACGAGACAGGCTCGGCAGCCAAGTTTTGGGCGGGCGACGCGGGAGAGGCCCTCTCCCTGCTCTTCGCGAAGTTGATCGACGAAGGCAGCACCATCGATATCGACGCTGGAGAGTATCCCGGCTTCTATCGCGGCCTGGTGTCGAGCGAAGTGGTGCGGCCACGCCGAGAGACTCACCCGCGCCTCTTCATCTGGGGGCCGCTCGAAGCGAGGCTGCAGCAGCCCGACGTTCTCATTCTCGGTGGTCTCAACGAAGGAACCTGGCCGCGGCCGCAAGATGCAGGGCCTTGGCTCAGCCGGCCGATGCTGAGCGAGCTCGGATTGCCGACGCCGGAACGGCGCATCGGACTTTCGGCACATGATTTTGCGCAAGGGCTGGGGGCAAAGACCGTTTACCTGACCCGCGCCCTGAAGGTTGACGGCGTGGCGACGGTGCCATCGCGCTGGCTGCAGCGACTGACGGCGTTGGCTGCGGCGGCGGGAAGCGAGTCGCTGCTCGCTCCAGATCAGCCTTGGGTGGCTTGGGGCCGGGCGCGCGACAAGGTTGCCGGTTTCGAGCCGGTCCAGGCCCCGAAGCCGTGTCCGCCCGTTGAAGCCAGACCGCGGAAACTGAGCGTGACCCGCATCGAGAAATGGATCGCAAATCCTTACGAGATCTTCGCCCGCCATATTCTCAAGCTCGAACCGCTGAAGCCAATTGGGGCCGAACTGGACGCGGCGCTGCGCGGTCAAGTCGCCCATCGCATGCTGCAAGATTTCGCCCGGCGTCATTCCGAGAGTCTTCCGGCCGACATCGAGGTCGAGTTGAATGAGGCAGCCGACCGGGCCCTCTCTAATTTCGGTGACGATGCGCGCGCTACCGTGTTCTGGCGGCCGCAATTCAGACGCTTCGCGCGTTGGTTCGCCTCAACGGAGCATTCACGCCGGGCACGGCTTGCGAAGACCCACGCCGAGATCAAGGGAAGTCATATGATCGACGTGGGTGGCGGATTCGAATTGACAGCGATCGCAGATCGCATCGACGTTCTGAACGACGGCAGCGCCGCCATCTACGACTACAAGACCGGAAAGCCCCCAAGCGAAAAATGGGTTATGGACCTGCTGGCGCCGCAGCTTCCTCTTGAAGCGGCAATCCTGGCGAAGGGCGGATTCGGGTCGCTGGGCGCAGTTGAGCCGAGCGGCCTTACTTACATCTACATTTCCGGACGGCTCGAGGGCGGGGATCAGCAGGACATTGCCGACGCGACAACGGCGAAGGCGCTCGCCGAAAATGCACTGGAAAGCCTCACGAGGCTGATCGAACATTTCAACAATCCCAACACGCCCTACGAGGTGAAACGGCGCGCTAGCAAAGCCTTCGACACTGCCTATCGCTACGATCCTTACGAGCAACTGGCGCGCGTCAAGGAATGGGCGATCCTCGCCGCAGATGAGGACGCGCCATGAGCCAAGATACGGCGTTGTTCCGCGACGAGAACCAGGCGCGCGCGTCCGATCCTGACGCTTCCGCGTGGGTTTCCGCCAATGCCGGCACCGGCAAGACCGCGGTGCTAGTGCGCCGGGTGCTGCGGCTCTTGCTGGCAGGCGTCGAACCAGAAAGGATTCTGTGTCTCACCTATACGAAGAACGCGGCGGCCGAGATGGAGAATCGGCTGCTCAAGGAGCTTGCCAATTGGGCGACCGACTCGACCGAGGGCTTACGCAAGCGGATTGAAGCCTTGACGGGAGCTGCGTCTAAACCAGACTTGATCGATCGGGCGAGGCGGCTGTTTGCGCGGACGCTCGAGGCAAAGGGCGGCCTCAAGATCTATACCATTCACGGCTTTTGCGAGCGCGTTCTGCAGCGGTTTCCGCTCGAGGCCGGGATCGCACCGAATTTCGGCGTGCTCGACGGACGCGAAGCGACGCTGCTGAGATCGGAAGCTTTCGATACGATCATTACCCGGATCGCCGCCGACAGCGACAGCCAGCCCGGTGAGGCTTTGGCGACGGTGTTAGGGCGCACTGCGGAGTCGCAACTTCGGGTCATGGTCGACTTGGCCCTGGAAGAGCGCGCGACGCTTGGGCATTTACAGGGCCTCGGCGCGGACTGGGCCCAAGCGGAATGCAGGGTGCTCAAACGCCTGCTCGGCGTCGAGCATGATCGTGAACAGGTCCTGCTCAAAACGATGGCCTCCATCGTGGGCAATTCGTCGATCGACGAGCTCCTCAGTGTCGTCACCGCGAACGCAACGACGACCGCGGATCAAATGCTGAAATTTGGTCTTGAAGCTGCGAAGAACGCGGAAGGTGAGAGCCGCATCGCAGCGCTTCGGCCAATCTTCTGCACGGCGGAGAACAAGAAGCGGGTGAAGCTCTGCAACAAGGCCATGGCGGATGCGGCGCCCAAGCTTTGGGAGGCGTTCAATGCGGCACAAAATGAATATTGTGTCGCCGACCTCAAGCTCGAGCACATTCGTGCCGCAGAATCGAGCGTGGCGTTGCTGGTGCTCGCCAATGAAATCCATGCCGAATATGAGAGGCGAAAAAAAACCGAAGCCGCGCTCGATTATGAAGATCTCATCGTCAAGACAGTCAGTCTCTTGGTCAAAGCCGGAGCGGCGCCTTGGGTGCTTTACAAGATGGACCGCGGCATCGACCACATTTTGGTCGATGAGGCGCAAGACACCAACCCCGAGCAATGGGAAATCATCAAAGCCCTGGCCGAGGAGTTCTTCGCAGGCGAAGGCAGCAGCGAGGTCTTGCGGACGCTGTTCGCCGTCGGCGACGAAAAGCAGTCGATCTACAGCTTTCAAGGCGCGGTGCCGGCGCGTTTCGGCGAGGCCGGGAGAGCTTTCAAGAGCAAGGCGGAAGCAGTGGGAGTTACGTTTCACACGGTGCCGCTCACGCTGTCATTCCGCTCCACAGAACCGATCCTGCAGGCTGTCGATGCCGTGTTCGCGCAAGATACCGCGGCGAAGGGCCTCACCTGGCTGGAGCCGACGATCAGCCACACGGCCCATCGCAAACAGGCGGCGGGGCTTGTCGAGCTTTGGGAGATCGAGGAGGAGCCGGACGCACCCAAAGTGCCCGCCTTCGAGCCTTGGAAGGATCAAGACGGCAGCGTGCGCGCGGTGGAGCGGCTCTGCCAGCGCATCGCCTCCACCATCAAGGCCTGGCTCAATGGCGCCCAGGGAGGCGTGCTCGAGAGCGAAGGGCGACCGGTCAAAGCGGGGGACATTCTCATTTTGGTCCGGCGGCGCGATCCTTTCACCACGCCGATGATCCGCGCGCTCAAGCATGCCGGCGTTCCGGTCGCCGGCGCAGACCGCATGCTGCTGATGCAGCAGCTTGTGGTGCAGGACTTGGTGGCGCTCGCCGATTTCCTGCTGATGCCGGAAGACGATCTTTCGCTCGCGGTGGTGCTGAAAAGCCCGCTCTTCGGACTCGACGACGATGCATTATTCGCGATCGCGCCGACGCGAAAAGATTCGCTGTGGGCGGCGCTGAAATCTTCCGAGGATCCGCGCTTCGCCGAGGCCAAAGCGCGGCTCGCCGACTGGCTGTCGCGCACGGATCTCACGCCACCTTACGAATTCTTTGCCGAGCTGCTCGGCGCCGAAGCCGGATTGATGCGGAGGCGCCTACTTACGCGGCTTGGCCCGGAAGCGGCGGAAGCAATTGAAGAATTTCTCGGTCTCGCGCTCGCCTATGACCGCGAGGCGGCGCCGTCGCTGCAGGGCTTCATCACGGAACTCCGCGCCGGCGATCTCGAAGTGAAGCGCGACATGGAGCAGGATCGCAACGAGGTTCGCATCATGACCGTGCACGGCGCCAAGGGATTACAGGCGCCTATCGTGTTTCTGCCGGACACGTGCCAATTGCCGAAGCCGCCAGGCGCGCGACTCTACGAATTGGAAAGACAGGGCGCGCCGCCCGGCGAGATTGGTCATCTCATCTGGCCAGTGGCCAAACGGGAGCACGACGCGATCGATGCTGCCAAAGACGCCGTGCGCAATGCCGAGATGGAGGAATATCACCGGCTGCTCTATGTGGCGATGACGCGCCCGCAAGACCGACTCTATATTTGCGGTTGGCAGGGCAAGACCAAGCTGCCCGACGGCTGCTGGTACGATCTGATCAAGACGGGCATCGCCGGACTGTCGAACCCTGCCGAAGGTCTCAACGGGACGAAGGTGCAGCGAATTGAGAAGAGACCGGCCGAACCGGTCGAGAGCGCTGAGGCTGCAAAGCCAGAGGATGCCGCGATCGATCTTCCCGCTTGGGCGACGACGCAAGCACCAGTGGAGCGATCGCCGTTCGAGCTGCGCCCCTCGCGGCTTGCAGTGGGACAGATCGAGGCGTCAGCGATCGAGGGCGAGCAGGTTCCGCTCGGACCGGCTGCGCTCGCAGACAATGCGCGCTTCGAACGCGGGCGCCTGGTGCATGCGCTGTTGCAGCATCTGCCGGAGCTCGGCGTCGAAAATCGCGAGCGCGCGGCGCGCGCCTTCGTCGCGGCGCGCGGCGCCGATCTGCCGGACGCGGTCAGGAGCGAGATCATCACGGAGACGCTTGCCATCGCCAATGATCCCAAATTTGCTCCGCTGTTCGCTGAGGGAAGTCTGGCCGAAGTGCCGGTTGTTGCCGTCCTCCGCAGAGAGCCGGAGGCGGTCGCACTCAGCGGCCAGATCGACCGCCTGGCCGTGCTCGGCGATGAGCTCCTGATTCTCGACTACAAGACCAACCGGCCGCCGCCGTCTCGACCGGAAGACGTGGCAGAGGCCTATAAGGCGCAATTGGCGGCCTACCGATTCGCTCTCCGGCGACTGTTCCCGGGGAAGTCCGTGCGGGCTGCTCTGCTTTGGACGGACGGGCCCAAACTCATGGAAATTCCATCAAATATGCTTGATGACGCCGAGCGCCGCATGCTGCAAGCAGGGCCAAGCCTTGACGTTCCGGGGACCGTTTCCTAGGTTCGGAGCAACGTTGAAGATTCGGGCGGAACCCGCCCCGACAGGAGAAAATGATGACCACAACCACGGTTTCCGACGACACCTTCGAAGCCGAGGTGCTGAAATCCTCGACCCCCGTGGTGGTGGATTTCTGGGCCGAGTGGTGCGGCCCGTGCAAGCAGATCGCGCCGGCTCTCGAAGAGATTGCGGCCGAGCTCAAGGGCAAGGTCAAGATCGCCAAAATGAATATCGACGAGAATCCGCGCACGCCTACGAATTACAATGTGCGTGCGATCCCGACGCTAATGATCTTCAAGGATGGCCAGCTCGCCGCCACCCATACTGGCGCGCAAGCCAAGGGCCGGCTCGCAGACTGGATCAGCGGGACGCTCGATCTCGCCACCGCGTAGCATCCCAACGATTTCGCGTTGATGCGGCGGGGCCTAGGCTCCGCCGCAGCTATGTTGGGAGTCCGGAGCTTCCCAGCTCTCATTGGTGCGGAGATTGGTCGCCTTGTAGATTTTGCCGCGATCATCGCCGGGCGGGCAGTTCTCAGGCACGCTGACCAGGCACACATTCACTTTGTCACCGGTCTTGGATCGCGTGGCCGGCGCGATCGTCCCGTAAGAAATCTGAATCGGTCCGTTCGCGTATTGCACGACCGTGCCGCTATCAGGCGTGCCGAGGCGCGTGGTCACTTCTTTGATCAATGTCTCGGTGCAAGCGCCAATCTCGGTCGGTAATGGACCAGCATGAGCAGAAGACACCGCAAGAGCGATCATTGCGGATGCGATTGAGCGCTGCATGTCG
>JANWJA010000058.1 GCA_025449615.1 Methyloceanibacter sp. | reverse complement strand
GGCGCATCGTCGAGGCCGGCGAGTTTCAGTCTGGCATAGAGCCCGGCACGGTCCGGCGTCTGTTGCGCCAGCGCATCTTCATTGCAGATTTCGAAATTGGCGCGGATGCCTGCGCGCTTTGTCTTGTCCTCAACGATGACGAAGCGCCAGGGCTCGCTCAAGCCAACGGATGGCGACAGACATGCAATCTCGATCAGCCGCTCGATCGTTCTCTCCGGCAACGCATCGCGCTTGAAGCGCCGGACATCGCGCCGCCATTTGAGCAGCTCGCGCAAGCGCTCGCGAAACGTGGCATCGAACTGCGGCGCTCCTTCAATAATTTGTGGCTTGAGGTCCATTGCGCGATCCTAGCACGGATCACCACAGCGAGGGTCTAGCCCGCAGCCGCGACGGCCTTCGCCGGGCGCACCAGCGCCTCGTAATCGTGCATCAGATTACGCGTGATGTCGCCGACCTTGAATGTGTAAGGCCCGATCTCCGACACCGGCGTCACTTCGGCGGCGGTGCCGCTGATGAAACACTCCGAGAACTCCGCCATCTCTTCCGGCATGATGGCGCGCTCGACCACTTTCAACCCGCGCTGCTTGGCGAGCCCGATCACGGTGCGGCGCGTGATGCCGTCGAGAAAGCAATCCGGCAGCGGCGTATGCAGCACGCCGTCCTTGACGAAAAAGATATTAGCGCCCGTGGCTTCCGCGATTTGTCCGCGCCAATCGAGCATCAGCGCGTCGTTATAGCCGGCGCGCTCGGCGCGATGCTTCTCGATGGTGCAGATCATATAGAGCCCGGTCGCCTTGCTCTTGGCGGGCGCGGTGCGCGGATCCGGTCGCAAATAATGACCGATCGCGAGCCGCAATCCTTTTTCCCGCGCAGCGGGATCGAAATAAGAGCCCCAATCCCAGGCCGCGATGGCGAGATTGATCTTGGTCGCTTGCGCCGCGACTCCCATCTGCTCGCTGCCGCGCCAGGCGATCGGCCGCACATAACCGTCGACGAGCTTGTTGGCGCGGACCACCTCGCGCGACGCTTTGTCGATCTCGGCGACCGAATAGGGAATTTCGAAGTCGAGGCCCTTGGCGGATTGGTGCAGGCGCTGGCTGTGCTCGGTGAGCTTGAAAATCTCGCCGTCATAGACCCGCTCGCCTTCGAACACGGCGCTGCCGTAATGCAGTGCATGGGTCAGCAGATGCACGCGAGCGTCACCCCACGGCAATAGCTCGCCGTTCATCCAGATAAAGCCTTCGCGTTTGTCGTAAGGGGTGACAGCCATTCTAACGTTCCCTCCGCGGGCCAGCCGTCTTCATGCGGCTGGAAACCAACAACCATTAAATGGCTTCGGGACAGGCGCTCGACAAGAATTGCACGAGCAGGCCCCGAGGCGTATCAATGGCCGGAAAATAAGTCAACATGACTGACATAAACCACGAGGAAAAATATGTCAACATGGCTGACCTAATTCCAGCGGAGCCGCGCATGCAGAAACCCCTGCCCAAGAGCCGGAAAAGCGGGGCGCGGAGCGCGGGCGCCCGGCTGCCCGACGCCAAGCTGCTGGCCTTCGCCGAGTTGCTGTTCTTCGCCTATCGCGACTTCACCCGCGACCCCGACGCCATCCTGAAGGATTTCGGCTTTGGCCGCGCCCATCACCGGGTGCTGCATTTCGTCGACCGCCATTCGGGTCTGCGGGTCGCCGACCTGCTCGACATCCTCAACATCACCAAGCAGAGTCTCGGCCGCGTGCTGAAACAGCTGATTGATCAGGGCTATATCGTGCAGGAAGCCGGCAGCATCGACCGCCGCGAGCGGAGACTCTACCCGACGGAAACCGGCAAGGTTCTGGCCGAGCGCCTCGCCGCACCACAACTCGTGCGTCTCTCCGATGCGCTTGTCGCCGCAGGCCCGAATGCGGAGGCGCAAGTGCGCCGTTTTCTCGAGGCCATGATCAATGCCGAAGAACGGCCCAAAGTCTCCTCGATCATGTCCTCGGAACCGACCCTGCCTGAGGATGTAGGAAAAGGCGAAACGCCATGACCTTGCCGACGCCGCTCAAAGTTCATCGTGGTAGCGGCCCCGAGGACAATGCGCCCCATATCCTCGTTGTCGACGATGACAACCGTATCCGCGATTTGCTCGCCCGCTATTTGCAAGAGCACGGCTTCCGCGTCACCACCGCTATCGATGCGGCGACCGCGCGCGCTACCATGCGCAGCCTCGCCTTCGATCTTCTCATTCTCGACGTGATGATGCCGCATGAATCCGGTCTCGAATTCGCCCGCTCGCTGCGCCAAGACTCGCAGGTGCCGATCCTGATGCTGACCGCGCGCGCAGAGCCCGATCAACGCATCGAGGGATTGGAGGTCGGCGTCGACGACTATCTCGCCAAGCCGTTCGAGCCACGCGAGCTTCTGCTCCGCGTGTCGAACGTGCTCCGCCGCGGTGCCACCGCGCCCTCCTCCGGCGAAGTCCGCATGGGCAATTTCGTCTTCCACATCGCGCGCGGCGAATTGAAGCTCGACGGCGAGACGGTGCGCTTGACCGAACGCGAGCGCGATCTGTTGCGCTATTTCGCCCAGCGTCCCGGCGTTCCGGTCTCCAGGCAAGAGCTCGCCAAAGACGCCGATAGCGGCGGCGAGCGCGCCGTCGACGTGCAGATCAATCGCCTCCGCCGCAAGATCGAGAAAGATCCCGGCAATCCTGTCTATCTGCAAACGGTCCGCGGCAAAGGCTACATTTTGTATTCAGAGTGATGGACGCGATCCCCAACCATCCGCCCCGCAAATTATCGCCCCGCGCGCTTTACCGGCGCTTTGCGGCAGCACTCGGCAATCGTTTGCCGAAGGGCCTTTACGCACGCGCTCTCATCATCATCATCGCGCCGATGGTGCTGCTGCAATCGGTGGTCGCCTTCGTCTTTCTCGAGCGGCATTGGGCGACGGTGACGGGACGGCTGTCGACCGCGACCGTGCAGGACATCGCCATGCTGATCGACGTCTATCGCTCCTACCCGCAAGACAAAGACTTCGAAACGCTGACGCAGCTTGCCGATGAGGATCTCGGGCTGAAGATCAGGATCGTGCCCCATGAGGAATTGCCCGAGGCCGGATCCAAACCGTTCTTCGACCTGCTCGACTCGACACTATCCGATGAGATCAACCGGCAAATCGGCCGTCCATTCTGGATCGATACCGTGGGCCGCTCCAACTATGTCGATATCCGCATCAAGCTCGACGACGCGGTATTGCACGTGCTGGCACGGCGGAGCCAGACTTATGCATCGAACTCGCAAATCTTCCTGTGGTGGATGCTCGGCACCTCCTCGGTGCTGATCACCATCGCCATTCTTTTCTTGCGCAACCAGATCAAGCCGATCCTGCGCTTGGCGGATGCCGCCGACAGTTTCGGCAAAGGCCGCCCCGTGCCGCACGATTTCCGCCCCAGAGGCGCTCGCGAAGTGCGTCAAGCGGCGCAGGCCTTTGTCGAAATGCGCGATCGCATCGAACGTCACGTCGAGCAGCGCACCACCATGCTCGCCGGCGTGAGCCACGACCTCCGCACCATCCTCACCCGCTTCAAGCTCGAGCTCGCCATGTTCGAGGACAGTCCCGAGATCGAGGCGATGCGCCGCGACGTGGATGAGATGCAAGCCATGCTCGAAGACTATATGGCGTTCGCCAAGGGCGATGCCGGCGAGGAGATCGTCAGCGCCGATATCGGCGAGTTGCTCGGCGAGGTGAAGAACCAGGCCCACGGCGCCAAGGACATCAGCATCAACGTCAGCGGCGGCCCGCTCGTGGTCAAGCTCAAGCGTCACGCCTTCAAGCGCGCCGTCGCCAATCTCGTCAACAATGCGGCCCGCTTCGCCGATCATATTTCGGTCAGCGCCGGCAAGAGAGACGGCTCGCTCGTGGTCGAGGTGGATGACAACGGGCCGGGCATTCCGGAGGCCGAGCGCGAGCATGTGTTCCGGCCGTTTTACCGGCTCGACCATGCCAGGAACCAGGATTCCGGGTCGACCGGCCTCGGTTTGGCCATCGCCCGCGACATTGCCCGCATCCACGGTGGCGATATTGCCTTGAGCCAATCGCAACTCGGTGGCTTAAAGGCTGTACTGACAGTGCCTGTGTAAACAAGGGGGGACAAATGCTGAGGGTAGTTAGAGTCTGTATCGCGTTGATTGCCGGATTCGCAGTGTCTAGCGCCTTGGCGCAATCCTATCCGCCCGATGACAATTATGGCGGCGGCTCATATGGCGCCGCTCCGGCCCCAAGCCATTCCGACGACTATGGCACTCCCGACAGTTCACCCGATAGCTACGGCAGCAGTGAATCGGCCCCTGTCGATATCGCCCCGCCAGACGAAGCCCCGGCCGAGGACGGATCGGGCGAGGACCAGCCGCCGGAGAACGGCCACTAGATCGCGTGCGTGACAGGCACGCGAATACCAAACAATAAAATTCTGGGAGGATCGAAATGCGAATGATGCTAGCGGGCGTGACCACGCTGATTGGCTGCGCGCTCGCGCTGCCGGTCGCCGCGCAGTCGATATCGGATGAAATTCAAAACGAAGAGGATCCCGGTTCCGAGATCGAAATGGATGTCGGCAAGGGCGGCAATGTGACGATCGGGCGGGAGAAGAACCTGCAAGCCCCGCAAGGCGTTCAGGTCAATCCCGGTCAAGCTCCCCAGCTCTTGGACGATCCCGACGCGCCGACCAGTGACGATCCAGTGGACGCCGAGCTGCCCGGCGAGGGGCCGGAAGATCTCGGCGGTCCGGCCGGCGAGGAAGACGAGCCAGATTGAGACTGGCGCAGCTTCTCTCTACGAGGATAATTCGCGCGAGCGTTTTGCTGCGGCCTCGACCGCGCGCGCGATCAAATCTTTCAAGCCGCCTTTGCCCATCAGCACGGCAAGCGCCTCGGCCGTTACGCCTTTCGGCGACGTCACATTCTCTCTGAGCTTCGACGGCGAGTCGGAGGAGAGACGCAGCAACTCGCCGGCGCCGGCAATCGTCGCGCGCGCAAGTCGCATGGCAAGATCCGGATCAAGCCCGGCCTCGATGCCGGCATCGGCGAGACATTCGGCAAAGAGAAAGACGTAAGCCGGTCCACTGCCGGACACCGCCGTAACCGCGTCCATCAGAGCTTCGTCGTCAATCCAGATAACTTCGCCCACCCCTTCGAGCAGCATGGTGCAGCGAAGCGCCTGATCGCGACTGACCGCATCGTTAGCGCACATGGCCGTCATGGCGCGGCCGATTGCGGCGGGTGTATTCGGCATCGCCCGCACGATGGCAGCCCG
>JANWJA010000057.1 GCA_025449615.1 Methyloceanibacter sp. | reverse complement strand
GGCCGCGTGCGCGCCTCTTGCATGAAGCCCGGCCTCTCAAAGGCACGAGTTCTAACGACACGCCGACAGCCGCAGCGTGTTCGTCGCCGCATCGAACTCCTGGCGGCGCCGCTCTCGCCGGGCGGTGGCCTCTACGTCTTCGCCCCATTGGCTAATCTGCCAATCCTCATCGACATGGGCGACCGCCCAAGCCTCATCAGGCGTGAGGCGCCTAAGCGCCACGGCAAGCGCCACCAGCGCCGAGCCGGTCAGCGTGGTCATCACGTGCAGCGCTGCTAGGCTGAAGGCATCGAAGTCTTCGAGCCGCTCCTTGATCGCGTCGAGCGAGGCTTGTGGCTGCGCCACATGGCCGACCCCTTGCGCCAGCCGAAACGGGGCGCCGAGCTCCTGCTTCGCCCAGGTTAGCACCGAGTCCCAATGCTCGTTCTGCTTGGCAATCAGCCCTTCCGGGGCATCGGCGCGGTAGCAGAGCAAGTCCGAACCGGCAAAGGCGATGAGGTCGTCGAGCACCGCCGCTTCCCGCCCCCTCACCCCATCAATGGCGATATTGGCGAGCTTGGTCAGCCGCATCGACTCCGGATTGATGCGCTCGTCTTGGGCGAGCCATTCTTCCGCGATGGCGTCTGCAAGCGCCTGCGACGGCACGGCCAGCATCGCCTTGGCTGGCGTGCGAATCAGCTTGCCGTCGAGCAGCACGGCAACGCCGTCGTCTTGGGGGGCGGTGGTGACCTCTTTGTAGAAGCGCTTGGTGCTCTGTCCTTTTTGGTCTCTGAGCCTACTGTCTTCACTCATCGGCAATGCTCAACTCTTACGCTTTCGGCTTCGCGGCAACTTTGGACGTCGATTGTTCGACCGGTTTTGATGACGCTCCAGAGTCGCACGCGCCTCGCGGCCATAGTCCTTCTGCATCTTTTCCAGTTCTTTATCGTCCAACCCTTCAAGATCGAGCAGTTTGTTCCTCGCTTTCTGCGTCACAAGAATCAGTTCATCGAGTTTGATGTGCAGCGAAGCGGTGTCCCGATTTTGCGTGTTCTGAATTACGAACACCATGAGGAAGGTGATAATCGTCGTTGCCGTGTTGATCACGAGCTGCCAAGTATCGCTGAACCCGAACAAGGGTCCCATGAGTCCCCAGATCAAAATTGCGGCAACCGCAAGCATGAAGCTTATGGGCCGACCCGTGACGTGGGAGACGATATGAGCGAAGCGTACGAACCAATTCCCTTTTCCAGTCATTTTCAATCTCCTTCAGGCCGCAACGCACTCTCTGGCATCATATCGGCTCGGCCTTTGCCTCGACGAAGCCGAACGAAGCGAAGCTTCGCGCCATATGGTCCGGCAACGGCGCCGTGACATCCACAATTCCTTCGCCCGAAGGATGCGGGAAGCTGATCCGCCGCGCGTGCAGGTGCAGCCGCTTATCGATGGCTTCCGGCATGTCCTGGTCGCCATGATATTTATCATCGCCGAGGATGGGGTGACCGATGATCGCCATATGGGCGCGGAGCTGGTGTTGCCGGCCCGTGACCGGCTTCAATGACACGAACGAGACCGTCTGCCCTGCGCGGTCGACCACCGCATAATACGTCACCGCGGATTGCGCGCGCTCCTGTTCACCGGGCCTGGCTTTGCGCACGCGATCGCCTTCGGGGCCTGCCGCCTTGACCAAAGCCGCCTCGACCTTGCCTTGTGGCGGCTTCGGCACGCCCTTGACCAGCGCCCAATAGATCTTGCGCACCGAGCGGGTCTGGAACTCACGGCCAAGCTTAGCCGCAACTGCGCGCCGCTTGGCGACGATGAGCACGCCGGACGTATCGCGATCGAGCCGATGCACCAGCCTGGCCCTCGTCTCCGGTCCGTCGCCGAGACCTTCCAGCAACCTGTCGAGATGCTGCGCCGTCTTGGTGCCGCCCTGCACCGCGATGCCCGAGGGTTTGTTCAGCACCATCAGGTCGTCGTCTTCATAGAGCGTAATCGAGGCGAGGAAATCGCGGTCCGCCTTCGATAGCGCACGCTTCGGCGCGATTGGCGCGCTCGCCGGCAACGGCGGCACCCGCACGACCTGACCGGCCTCGAGCCTGGTGCTCGCCTTGACGCGTCCGCCATCCACCCTCACCTGCCCGGTGCGGAGCAGTTTTTCCAGCCGGCTATGCGGAAGGTCGGGGTGATGCGACTTGAACCAACGATCGAGCCGCATGCCATCTTCGCCGCTCGCAACTTCCTTTTGTTCAACACCCGCCATCATGAAACGGCGCGCATGAGAGCGACGCCAAGGAACACAGCCGCGAGTGACAAGCCGACCGAAGCCGTGAGGTAGATCGCTGCGCCCGAATAGTCGTTCCGCTCTACCAGCAACAAAATGTCTGCAGAGAAGGCGGAGAAGGTGGTGTAGCCGCCGAGAATACCGACAGTGAGAAAGGCGCGGAGGTCATTGCCGGCTGACCAAAACAGCGCCAAGGCTCCGATCAAAAGCCCCATGATGAAGCAACCGAGTACGTTGACAATCAGCGTGCTGTAGGGAAAGTCGATGCCAAACACATGTCCAGCACCAATGCCGGTGAGATAGCGCGCCGATGAGCCAATGGCGCCGCCCACCGCGACCCAGAGTAACGTTGTCACGGTCTCTTTCCCCCTTTTGCCCTGCGTAACGATGCCCAACGATCGAGCCGTTGCTTCACCTCGGCCTCATAGCCATAGGACGTCGGTTCGTAAAAATGCTGACGCTCCATGCCCTCGGGAAAATAGTTCTGGCCAGAGAAGGCCTCGGCTTCGTTATGGTCGTAGGCATAGCCGCTGCCATAGCCTTCGTCTTTCATCAGCTTGGTGGGCGCGTTGAGAATATGCTTCGGCGGCAGTAGCGAGCCGCTTTCCTCGGCAGCGCGTGATGCTTCGTTGAAGGCCGTATAGGCCGCATTCGATTTTGGCGCAGTGGCCAGATAGACGGTTGCTTGCGCCAGCGCGAGTTCCCCTTCCGGCGAACCGAGAAAGTCATAGGCATCCTTCGCCGCGTTGGTTTGCACGAGCGCGTTGGGGTCGGCGAGCCCGATATCCTCGACGGCCATCCGCACCAGCCGCCGCGCGATATAAAGCGGGTCCTCGCCACCGGCGAGCATGCGCGCGAGCCAATAAAGCGCCGCGTCAGGATCCGAGCCGCGCACGGATTTGTGCAAAGCGCTGATCAGATTGTAATGGCCGTCTTGGTGCTTGTCGTAGAGGGGCGCTCGGCGCTGCACGAGCTTAATCAAGTCCTCTCGTGTCAGATCCTTCTTCGCACCCTCCCCCGCGAGAAAAACCTCTTCCGCGAGATTGATCAGCCCGCGTCCGTCGCCGTCGGCCATTGAGATCAGGGCCTCCCGCGCATCCGCCGTGAGCGGCAATTTCCGGCCCTGATGCGCCTCGGCGCGATCGAGCAGCGTGCGCAAAGCCTCATCGTCGAGCCGCTTGAAGGTGAGCACGCTCGCCCGCGACAGCAGCGCCGAATTCAACTCGAAAGACGGGTTCTCCGTGGTGGCGCCGACCAGAATGATGGTCCCGTCTTCCATATGCGGGAGGAACGCGTCCTGCTGTGCGCGGTTGAAGCGGTGGATCTCGTCGATGAAGAGCAACGTACCCTTGCCATGCTCGCGCCTAGCCCGCGCGGCGTCGAACACCTTGCGCAGATCCGAGACCCCGGTCTGGATCGCCGAAAGCTGCTCGAAATGATGATCGGTGGTCTCGGCAAGCAGCCGCGCGACGGTGGTCTTGCCAGTGCCTGGCGGACCCCAGAAGATCACCGAACCGAGCCGGCCTGCACGCACCATACGGCCTAGAATGCCGTTCGCCCCCAACAGATGCTCTTGCCCTATCACGTCCTCGAGCTTCGCTGGCCGCATGCGATCGGCAAGCGGTCGCGGCGCGCTTCGTTCCATTCCCGCAGCTTCGAACAGGCTCACCATGGCAGATGCCGCATCAGCCTCTAAACGCTAGGTTGAAGGTCTTTCCATCGCGCTCGACTGAGAGCAGCCATCCGTCGCTTGGAACGTCGAGCGTCTTCGCAAGATGTGCCACCGACTCGATCTTCTCATTATTGAGCTTGGTGATGATATCCCCCCGCTTCACGCCAATCCTTGCCGCTGGCGTATTGTCCTTGACCTCGAGCACGACCACACCCTGCCGCTCATCGACCATGCCGAGCTCCTCGGAAACGGCGGGCGATAGATTGGCAATCTTGCACCCTGAGAGCGGATTGTGTCCTGCGAGATCGCGCGCATCCCGTGGCGGGTCTTCGATCGCTGCCATGAGGGGAATCGTGAGCTTGACCGGCTGGCCCTTACGGAGCAGCGCAAGTTCCGCCTGCCCACCGATGCCTTTGGTGACGAAACGATATTGGAAGCCTTGCGGGTCCTGGATCGGCTTGCCGTCCACGGACGTGATGACATCGCCAGCCTTCAGACCGGCGCGGGCAGCAGGCCCCTTGAGATTGACGTCCTTCACCAGTACGCCGGTCGGACGGTCGAGCCCGAGACTGTCGGCGATCTCTGACGTCACGCTTTGCAATGACGCGCCGAACCAGGGGCGTTGCACCTTGCCGCCCTTGAGCGCCGCTTGAACTACAAGCCGCACCATGTTGGACGGAATCGCGAATCCGATTCCGAGCGAGCCACCGGTTCTCGAAAAGATTGCGGTATTGATACCAACGAGCCGCCCTTCCATGTCGACCAGCGCGCCGCCGGAATTGCCGGGGTTGATAGCCGCATCGGTCTGGATAAAGAATTGATAGTCGGAGATACCGACCTGCGTGCGTGCAAGCGCCGACACAATGCCGCTGGTCACGGTCTGGCCAACGCCGAACGGATCGCCGATCGCAAGCACGATGTCGCCCACTTCGAGGCTGTCGGAATCTGTGAACTCGATCGGGGTGAACTCGATTCCCTTGGCATCTAGCTTCAGTACGGCGAGATCGGACTGCTCGTCTTTCAGGATCAGTTTGGCCGGAAACTCGCGGCCATCCGCCAGCGCCACAGTGATCTCCGCCTCGCCACTGCCCGAGATCACGTGATTGTTCGTGACGACGACGCCCTCTTTGCTCACCAGCACGCCCGAGCCGAGCGAGTTCTGCACGCGCTCGCGCGGGATGCCGAAATTCTCGCCGAACAGCCGGCTGAAAAACGGATCGTTGGCGAAGGGTGAAACAATTTGCGCGACCTTGCGGCTCACATAGACGTTCACCACTGCAGGCGCCACGCGTTTCACCACAGGCGCGAAAGACTGCTTCACCTGGACCATGCTCTCGGGTGCGACGCGCTTGGCGTCTTCCGCCGCGAGCGGACTCCAAAGCAGCAGCAAGCAGATCGCAGTTGCAGCGCTGTTCATGCCAAATCTCAGCAGTAAATTTGCCAAAGGTCTCACTCGATTTGCTCCGTAGCGGCAAATTATGAACTAATCTCTCCGATTTCTCCAATACTCATGCCGGAAGAAGTAAGAAACCT
>JANWJA010000056.1 GCA_025449615.1 Methyloceanibacter sp. | reverse complement strand
GGCGCCGCCGTCCCGGTAATGCCGGCGATGGAGACGTAATAAACGAAGCCCGAACTATTGGCGAGGACGGCCGGCAAGCGCTTGGCGTCCGTCGTCGGCGTGGCCAACCGGATAAAATTCAATCCGGCTTCCGACGCCGCCGGGCGTAGCTCCTCGTCCTCTTCCGGCGGCAGATCGACCACGATGAGACCATCCACGCCGGCTGTTGCCGCATCCTTAAGGAAGGAGGCCGCCGGGTACACATAGATGGGGTTGTAATAGCCCATCAGCACGAGCGGGGTCGTCTTATCCTGCTCGCGAAAAGCCTTAACCATGGCGAGGGTTTTCTTCATGGTCTGGCCTGCTTTGAGCGCGCGCCGCGACGAGGCCTGAATTGCGGGTCCATCGGCCATGGGATCGGAGAACGGCATGCCGAGCTCGATAATGTCGGCGCCGGCTTTCGGCAACGCTTTCAGCAGCGCAAGCGATGTGTCGTGATCCGGATCGCCGGCGGTGATGAAGGTGACCAGCCCACCGCGGCCCTCGTCTTTCAGCGCGGCGAAGCGACGATCGATGCGCGTCATGTCAGCGACTTGCCCCCAAGATAGCGCTCGACGGACGCAAGGTCCTTGTCGCCGCGCCCGGACACGTTGACCACCATCAAATGATCTTTCGGTTTCTGCGGCGCGAGGTCGAGCACACGAGCAAGCGCGTGCGCCGGCTCCAGCGCCGGGATGATGCCCTCGAGCTTGCTGCAAAGCTGGAACGCCGCCACCGCCTCTTTGTCGGTCGCCGAGAGAAATGTCACGCGGCCCATGTCGTTGAGCCAGGCATGCTCGGGACCAATGCCGGGATAATCGAGACCAGCGGAGATCGAATGCGCTTCCTCGATCTGGCCGTCGCCGTCCATCAAGAGATAGGTGCGATTGCCGTGCAGTACGCCCGGCTTACCGCCGGCGATCGAGGCCGCATGCTTGCCGCTCTTCAATCCGAGTCCTGCTGCTTCCACGCCGTAGATTTCGATTGAGCGATCGTCGAGGAAGGGGTGAAACAGCCCCATGGCGTTGGAGCCGCCACCGATGCAGGCGATCAGTGAATCAGGCAGACGGCCTTCCGCAGCCATGATCTGCTCGCGCGTCTCGCGGCCGATGATCGACTGAAAGTCGCGCACCATGGCGGGGTATGGGTGCGGGCCGGCGACCGTGCCAATGCAGTAGAAGGTATCGTGCACGTTCGCGACCCAGTCGCGCAACGCCTCGTTCATCGCGTCCTTCAGCGTCTTGGAACCGGATTCCACGGCGCGAACCTCTGCGCAGAGGATTTTCATCCGGAGCACGTTCGGCTGCTGCCGCTCGACATCCACCGAGCCCATGTAGACGATGCAAGGCAGGCCGAATTTGGCGCACAGAGTGGCGGTGGCAACGCCGTGCATGCCGGCGCCGGTCTCGGCGATGACGCGCGTCTTGCCCATGCGCCGTGCCAGCATGATCTGGCCGAGCACATTGTTGACTTTGTGCGCGCCGGTGTGATTGAGCTCCTCGCGTTTGAAATAGACTTTGGCGCCGCCGCAATGCTGCGTCAGCCGCTCGGCGAAATAGAGCGGCGACGGTCTGCCGACATAAGTCGCGAGGTGGCCATCCATTTCCTTCTGAAATTTTGGATCGGCCTTGGCGTCGTTGTACGCCTGCTCGAGCTCGAGGATGAGCGGCATCAACGTCTCGGCGACGAAGCGTCCGCCATAGAGGCCAAAATGGCCGCGCTCATCCGGGCCGGTCCGATAAGAATTGAGAGCCGTGTCGGGCATCGTGCTCATGAGGCTTTAACCCTGGTCTTTTCCGAGGGCGCGACTTCTTTCGCTGCCTGAATGAATTGGCGGATCAGTGCCACGTCTTTTTTGCCAGGCGCCCGCTCGACGCCCGAGGAGACATCGACCAGAAACGCACCGGTCATCCGAACCGCGTCGCCGACATTGGTCGGCGTCAGACCTCCGGACAGCGCGAACGGCATCGTCGCTCCGCTGAGCATGGTCCAATCGAAAGTTTGCGCATTGCCGCCGGGCAGGAACGTGCCGGCATCAGGCTTAGCGTCGAACAGAATATAGTCGGCGATTTTCGTATAGCGACTTGCGGCAGCAATATCGCTCGGGATGGCGACGCCGATCGCCTTCATCACGGGCAAGCCAGTGCGCGCTTTGATCTCTGCCACGCGCTCGGGCGTTTCGTTGCCGTGAAGCTGAAGCAGGTCGGGCCGCACCTCCTCGCCGACACTGTCCACCAGCGCGTCGTCTGGATCGACCATGACGGCGACGGTCCCCAGCTTGCCACGAGCGGCCTCTCTGAGGACGCGGGCGGTCTCCACGCCGACATTGCGCGGGCTCCTCGGGAAGAACACCAGGCCGACAAAATCGGCGCTGGCACTCGCGGCAACCTCGACGATATCAGGCGTTGTCACGCCACAGATCTTGACCTTGACCGGCACGGTTGGCGCTTTCGGTTGAGGGTGTCAGGGGCTAATGCCCCGTTCGGCCGCAACCTAGGCAATCCGGGCCCTTAAGTCCATCGCAGCGCAGCATTTAGCCGGTTAGCCGGCTGCGTAGCGGGCTCGGCCGGTTGGCCGCATCCATGGCCTCCAGCTCCTTTTCGAGCCGGTCGGCTTGGCGGCGCCAATGGGCGGATTCTTGGCCGCGCTGCCGGGCCATGCGACGCCATTTGCTCTGTCCGAGCCAAGTGGAGAGGCCGCCGATGAGAAGCCCCAACGCTAGCGCCCCGAGCATCAGCAAGAACAGCGGCACGTCGACGGCAAGACGCGGATCGGCGCCGCCTAAAGGGTCGAGCACAAGAGTGGTCGGTTTGCGGTTGACAACGGCAAGTGCGGTGAGAAGCACGCCGAGGGGAATGACCAACAGCCCGAAAATGAGCTTGCGCCGCACGGTCACCCCTCGCTCAAACCTAAAGCCGGTTCGGACGCCGCTAGCGATTCAACCGCTCACGGAGTTCCTTGCCGGTCTTGAAGAACGGCACATATTTGTCCTCGACGAACACGGTATCGCCAGTGCGGGGATTACGTCCCTGCCGGGCGGCACGGTGCTTCACCGTGAATGCGCCGAAACCACGCAACTCGACCCGGTCGCCACGAGCGAGCGCACCGGTGATTTCGTCGAGCACGATATTGATGATGCGCTCGATGTCGCGCTGAAAGAGGTGCGGATTGGCACCAGCCACTTGCTGAATCAACTCAGACTTGATCATGTCATGCCCCACAAAGCCGCAATCGCCCAAGCCCCAGGCAGCCGCCCCCGCTAGCTAGAGGCAGGGTGCCAAAGGGAAATGAGACCGTCAAGCTTGAGACGGTCAGTGATTTGACCAAGCATGGCGGCAATGAGCTCAGAAGAAAAGCCGAGACTGGACCCTACCGACTGCACTGCCCAGCCAAACAGGCCGCTCGATTCGGCTTCCGGCTTCCATTCAATGACGCTCAAACCGGAGGTGACCTGCCTTTCCTTCTCCAACCACGCCTTCGCCGCACGTTCATCGCCAATGGCATCGACGAGTTTCAGGTCGACGGCCTGACGGCCGGAATAGATGCGGCCCTCGGTCAAACCAGGAATAGAGTTGGGATCGAGCTTCCGGCGCTGAGCGACAAGATCCACGAACCAGACCTTGGCCTCCTGCACCATTTCTTGGGTCAGCGCGCGCGCCTTCTCGTCAGTGGGAATGAAAGGATTGGGGACCGCTTTCAAGTCGCCGCTCCTGGTCTCCTCCACTTTGACGCCCAGCGTCTTCATCAAATCGGTCACCTCGACCCATTGGAAGATGACGCCGACCGATCCGGTGATGGTGTTGCCGTAGACGAAGATGCGATCGGAAGCGAGCGCGACGATATAGGCAGCGGATGTGGCGAGCGTGCCGCAGACGGCGACGACGGGTTTCTTCTCGGCGAGGCGGCGGATGGCGTCATACATTGCCTCGCCGCCGGTGGTGGTGCCGCCTGGGCTGTTGATGTCGAGGATGACCGCTTTCACCTGATCGGACTTGCCGAGCTTGTCGATCAAATCCGTCATCTTGCGGTCATCAGTGATGATGCCGCTCACGGACAGCCTGGCGACATGGGGCAGAAGCGCGCCGGGGCCGGACATCTGGTCGTTGTTGAGGGCAAGTGCGCCCAAGAAGGCCAGCGCCAGCATCACGGCCGCGATGCGCCATGCCGTCACCCGCCGCTTCAGACGGCGCCGATCGATAACGGCTTCGGCATCGAGAACCATGGGACCTCTTTGCACCGCTCCTAAGGTTCGGAGCTCATGTACAGGCTATTCGTCGGAAGCGGTCTCGGAAGCGTCGCTCTTGGCGCGGCTCTTGCGCTTCGGCTTCGGTGCCTCCTCTTCCTCGTCGTCGCCTTCCTTGGCTTTGCTCAAGGCAGCGCCGAGGATGTCGCCGAGGGACGCACCGGAATCGGTCGAGCCATATTGCGCCACGGCTTCCTTCTCTTCGGCGATTTCCAGCGCCTTGATCGAGACCGACACTTTGCGGGCCTTGGCATCGGCCTGGGTCACCACGGCATCGAATTTCTCGCCAACGCCGAAGCGCTCCGGCCTCTGCTCGGAACGGTCGCGCGACAGATCGGAACGGCGGACAAAGCTGGTGAGATCGTGATCGACCAATTTGACGTCGAGGCCACCGTCTTTGACGCCAGTCACCTCGCACGTGACGCGCATGCCCTTCTTCAACTTGCTGCTTGGCGCATCGGCGGAAAAAGGATCGGCCGAGAGCTGCTTGATGCCGAGGCTGATCCGCTCTTTTTCGGCGTCAGCCTCCAGAACCACGGCCTTCACGTTATCGCCCTTCTTGTAATCCTTTAGGGCTTCCTCCCCGGACTTGGACCAGTCCAGATCCGACAAATGAACCATGCCGTCGATGCCGCCATCGACACCGACGAACAATCCGAATTCAGTGATGTTGCGTACCTGGCCCTCGATGACGGTGCCGGGCGGGTTATTGGCGGCAAACGCGACCCAGGGATTCTCCTGGATCTGCTTCAGGCCAAGCGAGATGCGGCGCTTCTCGGGATCGACCTCGAGCACCTGCACTTCCACCTCTTGGCTCGTGGAAATGATCTTGCCGGGATGAACGTTCTTCTTGGTCCAGCTCATCTCCGAAACGTGGATCAAGCCTTCCACGCCAGGCTCAAGCTCGACGAAGGCGCCATAGTCGGTGATGTTGGTGACGGTGCCCTTGAGGCGCGCATCGACAGGATATTTGGCGGCGATGCCCTGCCACGGATCGGCCTCAAGCTGCTTGATGCCAAGGCTGATGCGCTGCGTCTCCGGATTGATGCGGATGATCTGCACCTTCACAGTGTCGCCGACATTCACGATCTCGCTCGGATGAGAGACGCGCCTCCATGCCATGTCGGTGACATGCAACAGGCCGTCGATGCCGCCGAGATCGATGAAGGCGCCGTAATCGGTGATGTTCTTGACCACGCCGTCGATGATCTGACCTTCCTCGAGGCGGGCGACGATCTCGCTCCGCTTCTCGGCTCTGGTCTCCTCGAGCACGGAGCGGCGCGATACGACGATGTTGCCGCGGCGCCGATCCATTTTCAGAATCTGGAAGGGCTGCGGCACGTTCATCAGCGGGCCGACATCGCGGATCGGGCGAATATCGACTTGGCTCCCGGGAAGGAAGGCCACGGCCCCGTCGAGATCGACGGTGAAGCCGCCCTTGACGCGATTGAAGATCACGCCTTCGACGCGCTCGCCGGCTTTGTGTTTCTCCTCGAGCCGGGTCCAGCTTTCCTCGCGGCGGGCCTTCTCGCGCGACAGCACGGCCTCGCCCATGGCGTTCTCGACGCGCTCTAAATAGACATCGACTTCATCGCCGACGGAGAGAGCTGCCGGGCGACCCGGCATGCTGAATTCTTTGAGGGGAATACGGCCTTCGGTCTTGAGGCCGACATCGATTACCGCCACGTCCTTCTCGATTGCAACGACAGTGCCCCTGATGACGCTGCCTTCCTGCAGAGCACTGCCGGTCAACGATTCCTCGAGGAGGGCCGCGAACTCGTCGTGGCTCGGATGGCTCATGCTTACTTGCGGCTCGGTCATCAAACTCCTGTCGGTCCCTTTCGGACTCCAAAACTCAATCGCGGCTCAAAGCCAGTTTCCCTTGCAAACCGCGGGTCGGCGGATTGGCGCGGAATAGGCTATTCACGGCCAAAACGCCGCCTCTCCGCCCTGGATTCTGGCGAAAAAGCTTGGGATGGGAGAAAAATGCGAAAAATGGGCACCGCCCCTATGGGGCGCGCCCTGCATGGCCCATCGCAGCGTCGATCACTTTGATCGCAGCCCTGAACGCCGCGTCTATATCCAAATTCGAGGTATCGAGCAAGTATGCGTCTTCCGCTTTTCGCAAAGGGGCCGCGGCCCGGCCG
>JANWJA010000055.1 GCA_025449615.1 Methyloceanibacter sp. | reverse complement strand
ATCTGCAAAAAGCTGCTCGCCCACACCGACCACGAGGACGACCATTTTTGTTATCAAGAACACACCCTTCCTAACTCGTTGGTCTAAATACCCCTGAGGTGCGGCTCCTTCATGCAAGATGCGAATATCCCATCCGCGTTCCACAACGAAGTTGTGGATAGAAGCCATGGAGTGAGCCCAACTCAGGGAACTATACGACCGCGTGTCGTCCTGGCTCCATTTGCCACTGACGATCGCTCGACCAGAACCTCCAATGATCGTCATGATATTTTGGAAATACTGCTCTAGTTCATTGGGGTGGACGTGAATCATGACGCTGATGGAGAATAAGAATGTAGGCTTTGCGGCGGCCACTTCGGCGACCGACGCCGGCGAGACTACGCGCAGATGCGGGGCCTTCTCAATATAGGTTTGAGCGCCGATCAGTTCGCGTCCTTTGTCGAGAAAGGCTTCGTCAATATCAAAGCCCCAATAAGCGCCTCGCCCCAAATGCTTGATGACGTGGACCCCGATGCGAAGCGTACCGCATCCGTAGTCGACACAGACCGTATCTTCGGTCAGGCCATTTTTCGTCAACATGTTGAATGAGGCAATGCCAGACTGGCCAAAGGACAATCCTGTTAAATTAGAGCCAAGTGTAGGGTGCGAGCGCCCGTGTAGAAGGCCCGGCTTTTGTATCTCAGCAAAGAAGTCGCTAAATGGCTTCGCCGGATTTTTCTTTTGCCAACGCTTGTAGCGGCGCTCTTGAAGAGAGGTCTGTGCGGACCTCAAGAGCCCCATCAGCGGCGATAGTACTTGCATTGCATCACCTGCTGGCCTGGCTGCGCCATCATGATCGGACAGTGGAAATCTGCATGAGTACAACCGACGCGTAAAGTGCTTAATCGGCCCCTGCTACCTATTATCTTGTTGCAATTGGCACGGCAGATAAGGATCGAGCTTAATGCCAGCGTGGGAGCGACCGTCGCCGCCACTGGGCGACCCTCTCAGCGAGCTACGGCTCGGCAAGCCAAGATCTCCTCCTCGAGATTCTAGAGGTGACTTTCGAGCCCGCTCGATTGCGATCTCAACGAACGGCCGCCCCGGTATCCGGGACGACCGTCGCCGAAATTAGTTGGCTATGGGCAGATCATCTTCCAGCGGCCGAAAATGCCTTGCTTCCAATAGCAAGAGGGACGCACCGGCGGGCCCCAGGCCACAGCGTAGGCCGGCTCATCGACATCGTAGTTCACCCATACACATTGATTGGGCGAGCACAGCCACTCGGCCTTGGCCGACTGACCAGAGAAAAGAAAAGCGGCTGCAACCAGCAAACCCGTCAGAATAATCTTACTCACGATCAACCTCCCATGGTTATGGCCCCGCTGGATTTAACCCCGGTGTGGCACGAGAGTCCAATCGCAATGAAGGCTGTGGCGTGAGAGCGGGTCGGGCCCTCACGCCACCTTGCGGTATCGCCCCCAAAAATCGAACTCCGCGCCGGCCCTTAGCTCAAGCCGCAACGCTGACCTTCTCAGTCGCGACAGACTCGATCGTTTTCAGGATCTGCGAGGCGATCTGATAGGGATCGCCTTGCGAGTTAGGACGGCGGTCTTCGAGATAGCCTTTATAGTCGTTCCGGACGAAGCTGTGGGGCACGCGGATCGATGCGCCACGGTCGGCAACGCCATAGCTGAACTCGTGGATCGCCGCCGTCTCGTGCTTGCCGGTCAGCCGCATGTGGTTGTCGGGACCATAGACCGCGATGTGGTCCTCGCGGTTCTTCTCGAACGCCGCCATCAGCGCCTCGAAATACCCCTTGCCACCGACTTCACGCAGATAGATGGTCGAGAAATTGGCGTGCATGCCGGAGCCGTTCCAGTCGGTGTCGCCGAGCGGCTTGCAGTGATACTCGACGTCGACGCCGTGTTTCTCTGTCAGCCGCTGCAGCAGATAACGCGCTATCCACATCTCGTCGGCAGCCCTCTTGGAGCCCTTGCCGAAGATCTGGAACTCCCATTGGCCCTTCGCCACCTCGGCGTTGATGCCCTCGTGATTGATGCCCGCGGCGAGGCACTGATCGAGATGCTCCTCCACGATCTGGCGCGCGATCGAACCGACATTCTTGTAGCCGACGCCGGTGTAATAGGGCCCCTGCGGCGCAGGATAGCCGTCGGTGGGGAAGCCGAGCGGGCGACCGTCTTTGTAGAGAAAGTACTCCTGCTCGAATCCGAACCAGGCACCATCGTCGTCGAGAATGGTGGCCCGCTTGTTCGAGGCATGGGGGGTCACCCCGTCCGGCATCATGACCTCGCACATCACCAGCACACCGTTCGTGCGCGCGGCGTCCGGAAAGACGCGAACCGGCTTCAGCACGCAGTCGGAGCTGTGCCCCTCGGCCTGCATGGTCGAGCTTCCGTCAAAACCCCACAGCGGCAATTCTTCGAGCGTAGGGAAGCTGTCATACGTCTTGATCTGGGTCTTCCCACGCAGATTCGGCGTGGGCGTGTATCCGTCGAGCCAAATGTACTCGAGTTTGTATTTTATCATTAGCGAGTCCTTCTGAGCTGTTGACGCGAATGTGGTGGGATCCCTGACCACGCCGCACCAGCCTTGGCGGACAATGGCCCGAGTCTTGAAGCATCAACTGTGCCAAGGCGCTGGCGGCGTCCCAATCCCGTCACAGCTGACGCTAGGACGACGCCGGCAGCCGTCGCGCGAATCCGATTTCGTGAGGGAATTCCGTGTGTTCGCCGACAAGAGCCGACATGTGTTGGGCAGATGCCCAGCACCTTTGCGCGACAAACGACTCTGCCGGCGCGTCGATGCTGCGCGACTGAGCAGAAGCTAGAGTGCTGAAATGATAGTCATTCTGCGAGTTTATTATGCAAGACCCCTTACGACTCCCGTATAGGGGACCCACATAGATTCAACGCGAGTTCCGCGTGAACCTTTGAGCCAAAACCGGAGATAGCAATGACGGAAAACCTTCATCGGCACTCAGCCAAGATCTATCAGTTTCCTGCAGGTGGTCGCGCGGGCGTCGGCGGCCGTCGCGCCGTGGCCATGCCCGCCGAGCCTTTTGCTGCGCCGCGAGTGACCAAGGCAGTGAGCAGCGCCTGGTATCATGACGAGGCCATTCAGGAAGAGAACCGTGTCCGCAAATTCTGACATTGGCGTATCGCCGCGAGGACGACATCCTCGACAAGCGCCGCGCAAACAACGCAAACAAAAAGAGGGCCAACTCGCAAAAGTTGGCCCTTTTCGTTTTTGAACTGCTTAGAGGCTTAGGCCCGTGCCGTCATCGGCGTGACAGCCGGCTGCTCTCCTTCATCCAGATACATCGACAGCATCGGTTCGTCGGTGAGGATCACCTCATCATACGCGCCGAAGCCGTTGAAAGGACTCGCGAACACACGGCCGTACGCGCCGATCTGGCCAATCTCGATATAGTCGCCCTCGCGCACCGAATTGGGCAGCAGGAACGGCCCCGGCATGAAATCGTCGCTGTCGCAGGTCGGGCCGTAGAGCGAGAACTCGGCGAGCGTCTTGGTCTTCCGTCCGGTGGCCTTGACCAGCCGACACGGGAACCGGAAACCGCAATAGGCGGCGTCGAACAACGTGCCGAAAGCGCCGTCATTGACGTAAAGCGCATTGCCCCGCCGCGCATCGACGCGGACGATCACCGACTCGGCCTCCGCCACCAGCGCGCGTCCTGGCTCGCAAAGCAGCTCGCAATTATGCTTCACCGCGAGCTCGTCGGCGGCCTGGACGATCTCCTCCATGAAGGCGGCAAGCGCCGGCGGGTCTGAATGCGGATAGCGGGCCGGAAACCCGCCGCCCATGTCCATGGCATCGACCAGCACGCCGGAGGTGATGATCAATTGCCCAACCTGGCGCAGCGCCTCGCCGTAGGCTTGCGGCACCACGGCCTGCGAGCCGACATGAAAGGTAATGCCGAGGCGCCCGGCAATCTGTCGCGCGCGCAACAGCAACGCCGGCGCCTCGCTGCTGGAGGCACCGAACTTGCCCTCAAGCGGGATCAGGCTATGCGTATTGGGACAGGCGACGCGCAAGAAGAGTTCGAGGTCTTGTGCCTTGCCCGTCTCCTCGATGATCTTGTCGAGCTCCTCGTCGCTGTCGAAGGCAAAGCTGCGCACGCCGAAGTCGCGATAGGCCCGCGCGATCGACTCCCGCGACTTCACCGGGTTCATATAATAGAGCTCGCTGCCGGGCACTGCGGCGAGGCGCTCGATCTCCACCGATGAGGCGACGTCGAACGCGCGTAACCCACCTTCGACCAAGGCGTCGATGATGAGTTTTGAGTCGTTGGCCTTCGCGGCATAAAGCACGCGGCCGGGGAAATTTGCGACGAACCACCGTGCGGCTCTGGTCGCCGCATGTGGCCTTAAGGCCAGAACGGGACGTTCTGGCAGATGATCGCGCAGTAGCTCTGTAGCAGAAGTGAAAACGTCCATCCCATGTCTACTCCCACACGAGATCGCCGGTTACAGTTGCTGCCCTTGAGCGAAATGCCTCCGAGCCGCGTGGTCCGTATGAGATATGGACGGGGTTGTAAAGCGGTTTTCGTGAGTCGCGACGATTAATCCCGCGCCCTGCCCGCGACAACCGGTGCAACCGTCCCAGAATAGACCGGATTCTGCATCAGCCCGAAGCTCTTGCGGGCAGCGAGCTCCACCATGACTGCGGAATAGGCAAAAATTTCGGCGCTATCGACTGCGCCATTGCCGTTGCCCAAGGGGATTCGATCCGCGCCGCCTGAGAGTCCTTCAATCAAATAGCGCGTGAACAATCCTACACCGTAGGTTGGATCGATCAGCCTGCGCTGACCGCGGTCTGCGGCCGCGAGGATGGAGATTCCGGGGAGCGGAGACGATGGCAGCACGCTCCGCATCGTCTCAGGCGCGTTCGGCGGCAAAAGATAAGGTCCCTGCTCGCGTCCGAAGTCGGCCTCCAGCACCACGAGAACGGACTTGGCGCCGAGTTTTTGTAAGTTCGCATAGAGCGTGGAAAGTTTGTAGCCGCTTCGGTCTTCGCGGAAGCGTTCGGTGTCCACGGGAAGCAAATAGGTCTCGCTCTGCGCCTCGTCGGTCGCCCCGAGTCCGGCGTAGTAGACAATGACATTGGCGCCGGGGTGCGCCTGCGCGAGACGGCTTAGCGTGCTGTCCGCCCCCTCGCCCGCCCCGAACAACCGCTCGAGCTCGAGCTTCTTGGTGTCTCTGACATCGATGACGTTGTCCGGCGCGTAGCCGAGATGCTCGGTGAGGAACGCGTAGACGGCACCGGCCTCGTTGGCAGCGGTTTCGTCATGCGGATAGAACTCATAGTTGCGGTTACCGATGACGAGCGCGATGGGGTTCTCTGGCGGACTTGAGGGCGGCAGTCCCCGATACAGCTCGCGAATCCGCGTATAGGAAGCGCCGTCTGCGTCTTGACCCGACGCCTGCGGCAGCTGATTCGGCGGTGTGGCGCAGAGCTGCAAATTGCCGGCCTTCTCGATCCGCTGAATGTCAGCAAGCGGGAGCTGGCCTTCGATGCTCACACAAGAATTGCACCAGTGCAGCCCGTGCCGCGCGGCGAGAGCATCGAGATCGGCTCGGGCGAGGCCCTTCGGCGCTGGCAGGCAGCTCTCCGTACAGGCCTTCAATGCGTTGCCTGCGACACGGTTCTGACGGAGCTGAGCCAGTAAATTGGCGGGCACGCAGTCGATCTCGATCGGCGTGAAGGTTGGCGCCGTCCCTTTCGTCGGAGCAACGGCATGCTCGCTCCGACCGGGTTCGCTCGATGACGGCGTGCCCGCGTTGGACGTCGGAGTCGTGGCAGCGGTTTGTTCCGGAGACTTGCAGAGTGAAGCGAATTTCTCCTGCACCGGCGCGGCGACGAAGTCGCGAGAGCTCTTAAGCCCGTGATCGCGCTTGAAGTACCAAAATGCAGTCCAGGTGTCGTCGTTGACGACGCCATCAACCGGACCCTTGTAGAAGCCGAGCTGTTGCAGGCAGCTCTGCGCTCGGAGCGTAGCCTCGGCGCGGGGATCGACCGGTGTCGCTGGATCGGCAGCCGCCAACGCCGGCCCTAAGGCCGCGGTCTCGTCCTCCCCCTCGACGCAAGCGCCGTTCTCGCGATGCAAGCCCTTGGCACAAACGCAAGAGGCCGTTCGCGGCGACCAGCGCTCGCGGTCTCCGCAAGACGCGCTGGCGCCTTCCGGTGCACAAGCACCCTGTTGCACGCTATAACCCGCCCGCAGGCATACGCAGCGGTGCAAGCCCCGCGAATAGGTCCAAGGAAAGCCGCACGTGGTCGAGCGTGCCTTCAGCCGTGCCTCGGGGTAGAATCGGGACCGCTCATGACGATTGCGGAATTCGGAGTCTAACCAGGCTTGCGCGTTGGCCGGCAAAATTTCCGCAAATACCAAAAGATTGAGCAACAGTATGAGGAGAACCAGGCGTTTCCGGTCCCTTCCCCCAACGCCGAAGACAGACCCATCCCCCGGCATGCACACCCTCGCCACTCAAACGACAGAACCCTCGGCCGCGCTCTAGGCGAAGCTCTCCGACCGCACCTAACCTGTGTCGCAAACGATACTAATAGCGGAGAGCGGCGAAAGCTTGGCGTGGGGCGGCGAGGAGCAAAAAATTGCTCCTCGCCCTTGTCGTCTCACTTGACCTGAAGCTTGATCGCGGTGCGGGACAGGATATCGCTACCCGGCGCGCCTTCCTTCTTGGTCGCCTTGCCTTCGGCGATCTTCTCCGCACCTTCGACCGCGATCTGCCGCGTGAGGAAGCCGCGATAATTGCCGAGCGGCGTGAACTCCCGCTTCTTGAAGTCGTGCTTGATGCCGTCGGCTTCCTTGCCCGAGGCATTGCAGATGGCGATCACCGTTTCCGTGCCCGGGTCTTTCAGCCGGAACTGGAACGGCGCGGACGATCCGGGAAACTGGACCTCCTTGCCCGCCGGGAGGAAATTGTCCTGCTGGAACTTGTTGGGGAAGATCACAGTGCCCTCGCCGCTGGCATCGACATTGATCAAAGTGAGATTGCAGTTCTCCTTCGACTTGATGCTGAAGACCGGAAGATCGTTCACTTTATAGTCGCTGCGGTCGGAGATCAGGGCCAGGTCGAAATCGTGAGCATCTTCCTTCGACTTGCCGCCGACTTTGGCCACGACCTCGCCGCCCGAGATTTCGATCGGCTCATTGTCCGAGACCTTCACGATGATGTCCTTGAAGTCGGCTTCCAAGATTTCGCGCGGCAGCACACCCTGCTCCAGCCTCCGCTTCAGCTGAGCAAACTCGCCGCCGGCATCGGCCAGGCCTTGCCCAAAGGCTTGCGCCTCGAGGCCATATTCGGCAGCCGCGATCCGAAGATCGATCGACTTCTCATAGGACTTTGACAGGAAATTGATGCTCTCCACGCCGACTTTCTGGGAGTCAAGGTCAGGATCGAGCCCGGCCCGCTGCATGGCGCTCTTGAAGCGCGACGCATCCTGATCGAGCAAATCCTTGAACTCCTCCTGCGAAGGATAGAGCGCCTCCACTTGCTCGCGCACTTCCTTGGAGAATGTCCGGTCCGAGAGCACGTGCTTGCGGATATCGTCGGTCGCCTGGCGGATGCCCTGGTTGTGGCAGCCCATGCAGGAGATGCCATCCGTCACCGCCCGGTCGAGCTGGCTGTCGTCAAGCACGATCTCGGTCGGACCCTTATCCAGCCGTTCGCCCGTGGCCTTGTTCAGATAATAGGCTTGGAAGCCGTTCGGCAGGCTGAAGATGGTCTCGCCGCCGTCATGCTTGAAGGCACTCTCGCCGTCTGGCCCAAGCGGATGAATGAATAGGCTCTGCTCCGGCTTGTCGCCCTTGAAGTCGTACGACGTCCAGAAATAACCGGTCGGGATCGCATGCCGCTCGATCAAGCGGTTATGCTTGGAGACGCCCGAGTTCTGGAAGCCCGCGCGCTTGGCCAGGAACTTTTCGATATCGCTCTTGACGTCGACCTTCTCGTCTTTCTCCAGCCCGGCGAAATTTTCCGGCAGCTTGAGCAGTTGATAGTAGAGCGGCGGCCGCGACGCGGTAAAGGCGAACCAATCACCCCGAACCCAAGCGAGCGGCGTGCCGGTTTCCTCTGAAACCGTCTTATACACCGTCGCATCCGGCTTCATCGCATAAGGATAGGTGGCGATGATCCGGTTCCAGTCGGCCTCGGTCCAGGCGAGATCGTCTAGGTTGAAGGCGACAATCGATTGTTCCTGATCGACCGTGCGCATCTTCAACACGTCGGAGGAACGGCTCAAGCTGTTGAGCAACTTCACCACGCCCTGGCGATACCGCACCATGTCGGTCTCAGGCAGGCAGGCATTGTAGAAATTGGTAAGGGTGATGTAGCGCATGCCCTTGCGGCGATGCTCGGGCTGAGCCTCGATGTCGTTCGCGATCAGGGTGACGAGCGCTTCCTCGTCGATCACTTTCCGGCCGGTGCAGTTGGCAAGCTGTGCGGTGCCCAGGCTCTTGATCCAGTCATAGATCGCCTGAACGTCCTTCTCGCTCGGCTCCTGCTTGCAGTCGAACTCCTGATAGCAATCGTAAGGCATCTCCTTCTTGGCGACCTGCACGAACAGCTTGGAGCCGTCGGGATTGCCGGGAAGGATGAAGTTCGGATCCTGCGCTAGTTCCTCGAGATGGAGGATGTTGCCGAAATTCTTGGCGGGCTTGGCGCGCTTCAGCGTCGGGCCGGCCTGATGGCAGCGTGAGCAATTCTTCTCCAGAGCTTCGAAAGCGGCTTCCGCCACCTGGTCGGTCGGCACTGGAATGTCGCCGGACTTCACCTTCTCCGCAGCCGCGGAGGCGTCGGCGGCCTGCTCGGACTTGGCGGCCTTCGGCTCTTCTGCGTCGGGCTTGTCGGCGGCTTCTTCGGGTTTGCCCGCCTCCGGCTGGTCGTCAGTTGCCTTTGGCTCTTCGGTGATCTCTTGCGGCTTGTAGGCGGGGGAAGGCTCTTCGGACTTGGTCTCGGTCTTCTCGCCCTCCTTGGCATCCTTGTCGTCGGCCGGCTTGGCCGCCTCGGTCGGTTCCGGAGCCGCCTCGTCCTTCGCGTCGTCCTTGGATGGCGTCGCACCCGGCTCGCCACTATCGGATTTCTCTTCCGTCGCACCCTCTGGGGCACCTTCGGAGGTGCCAGGGGCAACTGCGGGTTCATCACCAGCCTCGCCGGGTGCAGTGCCGGACTCACCGGAATCGCCAGGCCCTTCGGCGACTTGCAGGCCGTTGGCCTCGGAAGCCAAAGGCGCGGTTGAAGTGAGGAGCGTCAAATAGGCCGCCGACGCAATAAGAACGGCGATGAGTGTGGTCCAGCGCAGTATCATGAAAACCTCCCATGGCATGGAGAGCTATGCATTGTTGCCTCCTTAGCCGCCTCGAACTGAACGCGCGATGAACGTTTTGACCCAGATTCCTTCAACCTGAGGCCTCCGAGAGCAAGGGGTCTCATCCCCCACTCCCAGTATAGATGTCGATCACGCCAATTTGTACATCATGGCCCGAAAGCGCCTGTTCCAGCACCGGCCGCAAGGCCTCCGATCGCTCCGGCGTGGTCATCCCGCTCAAAGCCGCATTGAGGTCGCTGATTTCGTCCTTGGAGAAGATGGCCACCATATGCTCCGCGCCAAACGGAGGTTTGTCCACCTTGAAGCTCTCCCGGATTGGCTCGCGGCTCCAGTCCTTTTTCGCCTCTTCCGGCTTCTTGGGGTCGGGAATGAAGAACTCGACATGGCCGTCAGGCGGCAAATTAAACAAGGTCAGGTGCGGATATTTGGCGCCGTCGATATCGAGCTTAACCACGTCGCCAGGGGCGTAACGCTGATTGCCGGTCTCGAGCTTGGCTTCAACGGGGGCGAGCGCGGCCTGGGCGTTCAGCCATTTTAGCGCCGCCCATTTCGATGCCACGCCCTTGATGGCCTCCGCGTCGACATTCTCCGCGACGACCCCACCGACGACATGCTCGACCTTGCCGCTCGCCGGCGACCAGACCAGATCGGCCTTCGCCTTGTCGTCGACGATGGCGACAAAGGGAAGCTCGCCGAGCGGACCGGCATCCCCGCCATCAACGGCGATGTTCAGCTTGAGATCGTCGCCACTTTCCTTTGCCGGCGCTTTCGTCTCGCGCAAGGTGACAAGCGGCACCGAGCGGGCGCGGAGCGGTAAGACTTGCGGCGTCTGCTGGCTCTCCACCATCGCATGCACGGCGGGCACGATGAAGCCGAGCAGCTCGAACTCGCTCACCTCGCCGTCCCCGTCCTTGTCGGCACGCCCCTCAAGCGCGCGGGCAAACGCCCAACTGAGGGCACCGCGCTTCTTGCCCTCGATCGTCACCTCCGGCGTCAGCTTGTCCTCGGCGACGGCGCCGACAAAAGTCACGTTCTGAAAATCAATTTCGCTCATCTGCGCGAATTTCTCTGGCGGAAATGTCAGCTGGTCGCCCGCGATCGCGGCGAAGCGGCCTTTGCGGAATTTGACTCCGCTTGCCGACGCGCTCCGCTCCATGCCGCCCGAGTGACAGGAATCGGCGACGAAGATCACCTTCACCTTCTTGTCGTCGGCCTCCTTCATCCACTCGAACACTTCATCGTCGAGAATGCGCTGTTTGGTGCCGAGCCCTTCCGCGGCGAAGCCTCCGAGCAAAAAGGTCTCGTTCATGCCGTCCGCCTCGTCGTGACGGCCGGGAGGCTCGGGCTCCTGCCCGCCATGGCCTGCATAACTGAACACGATGGTGTCGCCGGGCGTGGCCTTGGCGACGAGTTCATTCCATGCGGCGAAGATGTGCTCCTTGGTAGCATCCCCATTAAACAGCGTGACGACTTCCTTGGCGCCGAGTTCGTTCAGCGACTTCGCCACGTCGCTCGCGTCGTTTACCGCGCCGTCGAGATCGTTCACCGTGCCGATATAGTCGTCGATGCCGACCACCATGCCGTACAGTTCGGCGGCGTGCGCTTCCGAAGGCGCCGTGAGGGCGAGCGCCAGCGCAGCCAAGAGCGCCACCTGGATTTCCCGGCTCTCCCGACGCTGGCACATATTTGAAACTCGCTTGTCAGTAGTCTTCTTCGTCCGGCTTCTTTTTGTCGCCCGCGTCGCCGCTCTCCGGCGCTGCCTTATCCCCGGCCTCGTCTCCCTCGTCTTCGTCGTCCTTGGACGCCTTCTTCT
>JANWJA010000054.1 GCA_025449615.1 Methyloceanibacter sp. | reverse complement strand
GACGCGGGCTGCGTCGTGATAGAGATTGGCGATGCGGCCCGACATCCGTCCTATGCTCGCCACGCTGACCGACAAGCCGTTCGACAATCCTGACTGGATCTTCGAAACGAAGTGGGACGGCTTCCGGGCGGTCGCCGTGGTCGCCCCGGGCAAGGCCAAGCTTTATTCGCGCAACGGCCTGGATATTTCGCGGAAATATCCCTCGATCGTGGACGCGCTTGCCAAGATCAAGGAGAGCGCCGTGCTCGATGGTGAGCTGGTGGCGCTCGACGCCCGAGGCCGCTCGCGCTTCCAGCTGTTGCAGAATGCCGAGCGTGAGAAGGTGCGGCTTCTCTATTGTGTGTTCGATCTGCTCTATCTCGACGGCATGGACACGCGGAAGCTGAAGCTGATTGAGCGCAAGGCGGCGCTGAAAGCGATTCTGCCCAAGAGCAAGCTGCTGCTCTACAGCGCGCATGTCGCGCGCAAAGGCATCGCGGCATTCGAGAGGGCGAAGCGTGCCGGGGAAGAGGGCGTGATGGCGAAGCTCGCCTCGAGCCGTTACCACTCAGGCGTACGCACCCGCGATTGGTTGAAGGTCAAGGCGCATCAAGAACAAGAAGTGGTGATCGTCGGCTTCACCGCGCCTCGCCGCTCCCGCAAATATTTCGGGGCGCTGGTGCTGGCGGTGCGCGAGGATGGAGCCTGGGCCTATGTGGGCCGCGCCGGTACTGGCTTCGATGCGGCGAGGCTGCGTGACATCCATGCGCTCATGGCGCCGCTGTTTACCGACAAGAAGCCGGTCGTGGCGAAAGTGCCGAATGAGCGCAGTACGACCTGGATCAAGCCGAAGCTGGTCGCCGAAGTGAAATTCACCGAATGGACGACAGGCGGCGAGATGCGCCATCCCGTATTTCTCGGCCTCCGCACGGACAAGAAGGCGAGCGAGGTCGTGCGCGAGCTGCCGAAGGCCTGACCGCACTCCCACAGTGTCCGCTCAGAGTGCCGCTCACTGCTTGCTCACTTTGAGGAAGAGCCAGCGGAAAGGGTAGAGCAAGCCGAAACCGAGCCAGCAAAGGGAGACAATTTCCACTAACAGAAAAAATGGTGCCTTTGCTGCGAATTCGAAAAGGCGTCCGGTCGCCACTTCGCCCCAAAGAAAGATTGGCCCCAAGAAAAAGACTATTAGTGGAAGGGTGAGGAGAAAGCCGACGAGCTTGCTGCCGATAAAACCTTTGCATGCGACTGTCCAAACAAGGGACACGTCCCAATAGCAACCGACCTCAGGCCTGTCGTGAGGCCAGGCAAGAAGAGTTTGGTGGCGATCATAGTGGCCAAGAGGATCACGAGTCCGATGGAGGCCAATCTACTGATTGTCCAGAAGAGGCGCATGGGATTGCCTCCTGCGGCCTAGCGACTCTTGCCCTTGAAGGCGTGGGTGCCGGGCTTGCCGCCGGTGGAGCGGGGGCGGGATCGCCGAAGCGGGATCTCGCGGTTATGCGGGCCCATCTCCTCGAGCGACGGCTTGTGCGGGCGATTGAGCGCTGAAGAGTCTTCATTGGCGCTACCGCGCTTCGCGCTACTTGAGCGTGAACTGTCCAATTCATATTGCCGCGCCAGCGGATCGTTGGCGAGGGCGAGTTCCATCTGGCGCAAGCGCTTCACCTCGTCCCTGAGCCGCGCGGCTTCCTCGAATTCGAGATCCGACGCGGCGGCGCGCATGCGCTTCTCCATGTCCTCGATGGCGCCTTCGATATTGTGGCCGATCATGGCCTGATCGCCTTCGCCGAAGCCGACATCGACCAGCACATGGTCGCGCTCGTACACGGAGGCCATGATGTCGCCGATATGCTTCTTGATGCTTTCCGGCGTGATGCCGTTCTCCAAATTATAGGCGGTCTGCTTCTCGCGGCGCCGGCTGGTCTCAGCGATGGCGCGCTCCATCGATCCGGTCATGCCATCGGCATAGAGGATCACCTTGCCGTCGATATTGCGCGCGGCGCGACCGATGGTCTGGATCAGTGAGGTCTCCGAACGGAGGAAGCCTTCCTTGTCGGCGTCGAGAATGGCGACCAGCGCGCATTCGGGAATGTCGAGGCCTTCGCGCAACAAATTGATGCCGATCAGCACGTCGAAGGCGCCGAGCCGGAGATCGCGGATGATCTCGATGCGCTCCAGAGTCTCCACGTCGGAATGCATGTAGCGCACGCGAATGCCTTGCTCATGCATATACTCGGTCAGATCCTCGGCCATGCGCTTGGTGAGCGTGGTGACGAGGATGCGATAGCCTTGCGCCACCACCTTCCGCGTCTCGTCGATCAAATCGTCGACTTGGGTCGAGGCCGGTCGGATCTCGACCGGCGGATCGACCAGGCCGGTCGGCCGGATCACTTGCTCGGCGAAGGCGCCGGAGGTCTGCTCCAGTTCCCAACTGCCTGGCGTCGCGGAGACATAGACAGTTTGCGGCCGCATCGCGTCCCATTCCTCGAAACGCAACGGCCGGTTGTCCATGCAGGAGGGCAGGCGGAAGCCATACTCGGCGAGAGTGGATTTACGCTTGTAGTCACCGCGGAACATGCCGCCGATCTGCGGAATGGTCACGTGGCTCTCGTCGACGAACACCAGCGCATTGTCGGGCAGATATTCGAACAGGGTCGGCGGCGGCTCGCCGGCTTTGCGGCCGGTGAGATAGCGTGAATAATTCTCGATGCCGGCGCAGGAGCCGGTGGCCTCCATCATTTCCAGATCGAACAGAGTGCGCTGCTCGAGCCGCTGCGCCTCAATCAAGCGTCCGGCGCCGTGCAACTCGGTGAGCCGCTGCTTAAGCTCTTCTTTGATCAGCCGCACCGCCTGTTTCAGCGTCGGCTTCGGCGTCACGTAGTGCGAATTGGCGTAGACCTTGACCAGGCTGAACTCGTCGGTCTTGGCGCCGGTCAAGGGATCGAACTCGACGAGAGTCTCGACCGTGTCGCCGAACAGCGAGATGCGCCAGGCGCGATCTTCCAAATGCGCGGGCCACAACTCGATGGTGTCGCCGCGCACGCGAAAAGCCCCGCGGACGAAATTGGTATCGTTCCGCCGGTATTGCAGCGCGACGAGATCGGCGATCAGCTGACGTTGCGCAATCTGGTCGCCGCGCTTCAAAGTGAAGGTCATCGCGGTATAGGTCTCGACCGAGCCGATACCGTAGATGCAGGACACACTTGCCACGATGATCACGTCGTCGTGCTCGATCAGAGCGCGCGTGGCGGCGTGGCGCATGCGATCGATCTGCTCGTTGATCGAGGAATCCTTCTCGATATAGGTGTCAGTGCGCGGGATATAGGCCTCGGGCTGGAAGTAGTCGTAGTAGGAGACGAAATACTCGACCGCGTTCCCCGGAAAGAAATTCTTGAACTCGCCATAGAGCTGGGCGGCGAGAGTCTTGTTCGGCGCGAGGATCAGGGCAGGGCGCTGCGTCGCCTCGATCACCTTGGCCATGGTGAAGGTCTTGCCCGAGCCGGTGACGCCGAGCAGCACCTGGTCGCGCTCTTGAGCGTTGGCTTGGGCGACGAGCTCGGCGATGGCCGTCGGCTGGTCGCCTTTCGGCTCGAGCTCCGACTCGATCTTTAAGGGGATGCCGCCTGCCGATTTCTCCGGGCGCGGCGGACGGTGCGGCGTGAAGGGGCCGGTCTCGCCGGTGACGAGCGGATGGTCCTGCATCAGAGGCTGCGACGCCTCGCCGAAGCCCGGCGGACGCCGGTCCTCGCCTTGCGGCAGCCCGAGCGACTCGCCGGTCACGGCGCGAGGCTCGGCTCTCGAACCGAAGGTCTTGGGAACGCGATAGGGCATGGCCCGAATATGGCGGCTCCGGGGAGGGGATGGAAGGGCCTAGTCGGCGAGGTCGCCATGATGCGCGCAAACAATCCCCGCCAAGGCCCATCGACTCACTCAAGATGAGTCAGATGGGATTTGGCTGGGGTGGGCTGAACGTCCGGGTAGGATTAGTAACGGTCGCTCGGCGGCCAATTGGTCGACGGGAAGGCACGGCGCAATTCGCGGATCTCGTCGCTCTGACGATAATAAGGAGTGATGTAGTGGCCGCTATATTCCGAGCCAGAATTATAACCGTAACTATCTGACTCGTAAGCGTAGAGGTTAGCGTGCCCGCGATAGCCGGCACTTGCGGAGGTCACTGAGGCGAGCAAGCCGACAGCCAGAACAGCGAGGCCGACTTTCATCTGGGTCTTCGTCATTTCAATCTCCCTTGGTCAGTCACCCCCCTCGGCAACGCTGATGTGGGGAGGATGCGAGAGATTAGCAATGCTCGCGGCTCCTCAACAGAAAGTGTGCTGTAATTTCAACGAGTTACATGGCACCTGGCGGGCGCTTGGCGGCGAAACCCGACGCGGTTCGGCGTTGGTCGTGCGTGCCGATCGCGATGCGTGACGAATTCACATCGCTCCATGCGACTTTCATTTGCATTCGGCGTATAATGAAAAAAATATTGACTCTCCCGCTGGGAGGGCAAGCTTGGTCCATGAAGGTGAATCGTGCAGGTGGGCGTCCGGTCTAGGCGGGTGGACGCGGCGATAAGCAGAAGCGGAGCAGAGCCATGGCGATGAAATCGACTGGGAAGAAACGTAAAGCAAGCAAGAAGAAGGGTTCGGGTAAGAGCGCCGCGGCGAAGCGCGGCGCGAAGAAGACGGCAAAGCGGAAAGTAGCGGCGAAGAAGCCGGCAAAGCGCAAAGCCGCAGCGAAGAAACCGGCAGCGAAGAAATCCGCCAAGCGCAAAGCGCCGGCGAAAAAAGCTGCCGCGAAAAAGAAGCCGGCTGCCAAAAAGGCAACCGCGAAGAAAACCACAGCCAAGAAGGCCGCTCCGGCGAAGGCGCCGACCATGATGCCGAAGCCCGCAGCAGCGCCGATGCCGCCGCCGCGTCCTGCCATGCCGCAACCGGCACCGATGGCGAGACCGATGACGCCGCAGCCCGGCGGTATGCCGCCGCGTCCGGCCGCACCGATGGGTGGTGGCATGCCGCGTCCCGGCGGCATGGGTGGCGCGCCGACTCCAAGCGCTCCGCGCCCGGCAACGCCAGGCATGGGCACTCCGAGTGCGCCGCCACGTCCCACGATGCCAGGGTCGGGCTCGCAGCCTTATCGTCCGTCTTGGGCAAGAGACGACGACAAGGACGACCTGTAGACGAACGAAAAAAGAGCCGGCCTTTCGCCGGCTCTGATCGTTTGAGTCTCGCGACGGGAACGCGTCCCTGCCTCAGTGAGGTCGAGCGCTTGCGGCCTGCTAAATGTCCCTGAAAAGATTACCCGCCACCAGCACTATGAATGCGAGGAGCAGGGTCTCGAAGGCGTGACCGGACGCCATCGGGATTCTCGCGCTCGCGTATTGCACTAGAAGCGCGATGATCGCGAGCACTATGGCAATGATAAAGGTCGCCCGGGACGGCGGTGTCAGCAACATGGATTGGTCCCCCAGATTCGTCCTGCGATTGCCATTCTAGCTCGCCGAACCGTCCGCTGGCGAGACGGGGTTGCACGAGAGTCCGGGGACGTAACTCTGGCGACGCCCGTCAAGCGCGGTTATCCACACGGCGCTGCCGTCCATCTGGCTCAATTTCAGAGGTTCCGAATGGCTCCGCCTCGCGCTCGGGGTCCATGGCCAGGTGTGATCAATCGGGAGAAGCCCCAGACGGCCACCCGCCCAGGGCCCCGATGGGACCCTAGAGTCCCTTGGCGACGTTGCCGACCGCCAGCACGATATAAGCAATAATAGCCATCCAGAAGCCGTGCTCGCTGAAGAAGGGAATCACCACGAAATGGCCGACGAGCGCCAGCAAGGCCAAGATCACCGAGACCACGAAAACGACGGTTGTTGGCGGTGAAAGATCCATAGTTCTGCCCTCTCATTATTGACGGGCGGAATGTAATCGTTTTTGGTGAAAAGGCGAGCGGGTTGCTCGGCCTTACGCACAAGCGGTTGGTGCGCAAGGCCGGCTAGAGGAGGGCAAGCGATGCGTCCGATTATGCGGCTAATCCTGGGGCTTGTGGCCCTTGCGTTGATCTTGGTCGGGGTCGCGTTCGCGCTGCCGAGCCAGGTCACCGTGGCACGCTCGATTGTGATCAACGCGCCGGAAGGGGCGGTGTTTCCCTACGTCGCCAACCTGCACAAATTCAACGATTGGTCGCCCTGGGCGGCGCGCGACCCGCAACTTCGCGTTACTTATTCTGGGCCTGAGTCAGGCAAGGGTGCGCATACCGAGTGGGAGAGCTCAAAGAAAGAGATCGGGACCGGCCTGATGGAGATCACCGAAGCTGATCCGAACCGTCACGCGGAGCTGGTGGTGAATCTCGATGACCTCGAAGGCACGACCTTTTACGACATCGCGCCCGCAGGGTCCGGCAGCAAGGTCACCTGGGGCTTCGGCTACAATGCCGGGACCAGTCCGCTCGGACGATGGAAGGGCTTGATGCTCGACCGGCTCATCGGCGGCGAATTCCAGAGCGGCCTGGTCAAGTTGAAGGAAATTGTGGAGGCCGACCGCGCGCCGACCATGCCGCCCGCCGCGCCGCCGCCCCCCGTTGCCACCGCGCCAGATGCGCCGGCAACTCCGGGAGCAACGCCCGGATCGGACGCGCAATCGACCGTGGTGCCGGAGTCCAGCGTACCACAATCGACCAGCTCTACGCCCGAAACGGCGCCCGCGCCGGAACCAGCGCCGGCGAAGCCGGCGAAGAAGAAGAAACACTAAAGCGGGAGCGTCTCGATCCGCGCCGAGCAGGCTGCTTGATTAAAGCTGCTTTTCGGTGCTCGGCCGCGGGGCGACGACCGGCTCGCCTTGTGCGGCGTCCGCGGCCGGAGAGGCTTGTGGCTTAAGCGTGGTGCAGTCGGTCTGCTGACAGCCGAAGGCGAGATGATCGGTCCCGTCATCGTCCATGTTGCTTGTCACGGCGATGTGCGGCGCCATGACATCAGGCATGAGATGAGGATCCTGCGCCATGGCCGAGGTCCTGGGCAGCTTCACCGGATGCGACGGCTCGGTGGTGTCGCTATTCGCCCGCATCACGGCGGCACTCAAGCCAAGCCGCGGCACTGCGGTGCCTTCGGCGGGCATGACGATCTCTTCCCACGGCCAGGGACTCGCAGCCGGCTCGTTGGCAAGCGCGTGCTTCCAGGCGCTTTGGCGAACGAGTTGAGTGACGTTGGATTTTGCGCGGTTAAAGGCGTTGTCTCCGGCAGGCAATGTGCCGAGCAAGACTGCGAGGGTCACAAGGCCAGCCGCACTCCAGCCGCGCATGGCGCGCGAGTTGAAACGGCGGGGCAACGGCGATTGCGTTTCCGGCATCAGTTTCTCCCTCGTCCGCCGCTCTCGGCACTAACGGCGGTCTTTAAGTTTAGCAGATTCTGGGTGCGGAGCTAGCTTGGCCGGCACCCTGGTTCCGGTCACAGCCACGTTACCGGCGGAAACTATAAAGGTTTGAAAACGGAACCTCGCGGCCCGGAAAAGTGCACGCTAATGAGGCAGGCTCTTAACCAGAATGTGTCCGCCGGGCGGCGTGGATTTTCGCCGCATGAGACTTGCGGCGCGTCGCACCCCCGCTTAGGGTGCGGCCCGTTCTGGCCCTTTTGGGGCCGCGTTTCCTCAATCCTTTAGGAGAATAGGTTATGGGACTGATCGCCCACGCGCTTGAACGGGTGAAGCCCTCGCCGACCATGGCGATTACGGCCAAAGCGCGCGAAATGAAGGCCGCCGGCTTTGACGTGATCGGTTTGGGCGCGGGCGAGCCCGATTTCGACACCCCGGACAATGTGAAGCAGGCGGCGATCGAGGCGATCAAGCGCGGCGAGACCAAATATACCGCGGTCGACGGCATCCCCGAGCTCAAGCGCGCCATTGTCAGCAAGTTCCAGCGCGAGAACGGCCTGACCTATAAGCCTTCAGAGATCACCGTCGGCTCCGGCGGCAAGCAGGTGCTGTACAACGCGCTGCTCGCCACGCTGAACCCGGGCGAAGAGGTGATCATCCCGTCGCCATACTGGGTGAGCTATCCGGACATTGTTTTGTTGGCCGGCGCCAATCCGGTCATCGTCGAGACTCGCGAGGAGGACGGCTTCAAGCTGACGGCGAAAGCGCTCGCTGCGGCAATCACGCCGAAGACCAAGTGGTTCATCTTCAACTCGCCGTCGAATCCGACCGGCGCCGCCTATACGCGCGACGAGATCAAGATGCTGACCGACGTGCTCGTGAAGCATCCGCAGGTGTGGGTGCTCTCCGACGACATTTACGAGCACTTGGTCTATGACGACTTCAAGTTCACCACGCCGGCGCAGGTCGAACCAAAGCTGAAGGATCGCACGCTGACGATGAACGGCGTGTCCAAGGCCTATTCGATGACCGGTTGGCGCATCGGATATGGCGGAGGGCCCGAGCCCCTGATCAAGGCGATCTCGACACTGCAGTCGCAGTCGACGTCGAACCCGTGCTCGATCAGCCAATGGGCGTCGGTCGAGGCGCTGGAAGGTCCGCAGGATTTTCTCAAGGACTGGGTGAAGTCGTTCCAGGAGCGGCGCGACCTCGTCGTGTCGATGCTGAATCAGGCCAAAGGCATTCACTGCCCGAAGCCGGAGGGCGCGTTCTATGTCTATCCGTCCTGCAAGGGCGTGATCGGCAGGACATCGCGCGAGGGCACTAAGATCGCCACGGACGAAGATTTCGCCACTGCATTGCTGAAAGAAGAGGGCGTGGCCGTGGTGCATGGCGCCGCGTTCGGGCTGTCGCCGTTCTTCCGCATCTCCTACGCCACCGGCATCGAGGCGCTGGAAGAGGCCTGTCGCCGCATCCAGCGCTTTTGCGCTAATGTCACCTGAGGCGCAGTCGATCTCAATCGAGGCTAGACATGAAGTTCAGCAAGCTCAGCACTGGCAACCAGATCGAAGGTAAGATCATGGAGATCCGTAAAGGGGCGGTGACGGCCATCGTCTATGTCGCCATTGCCGGCGACACTACGCTCCAGTCATCTGTCACGATCGCAACCTTAGAGTCGCTTGGCCTTTACGAAGGCAAGTCGGTGACGCTGATCATCAACCCCGGCGACATCATCATCGCCTGCGAATAGCGACCAAATCTCCTGGATTAATTGACAATCAATGGACGGCATGACGCTGAGCGACACCGATCGTTACGCGCGCGTCCATCGCTGCGCCGATGGCCGCAAGCTCGGCTATGCCGAGTTCGGTGATCCGGACGGCGCGCCCGTCATCGCACTACATGGCACGCCGGGATCGCGATTAATGTTCGCGCTGGCCGATCAGGCAGCGCGGGAGCGGGGATTGCGGTTGATCGCGCCGGAGCGCCCGGGCTACGGACTTTCCGACGCCAAGGATTTTCCAACTTTGCATGATGCGGCGGCGGACATTATCAGCCTCGCCGACTCGCTCAATCTGAAGGACTTCGCCTTGATCGGCGTATCAGGTGGCGGACCTTTCGCGATCGCGGCGGCAGCCTCGATGCCGGACCGCGTCAAGCTGCTTGCGTTGATCAGCCCGGTCGGACCAATCGCCGAAGTCGTCGATGGCATCTCGGCCTGGCATCGGCATTTGTTCACCGAGCTTGCGCTCTCGCCGTTTGCCTGCGGCTCCTTCTTCTGGGGCCTAAAGGCGATGCTCGCCGTCGCGCCGCAATTCGCCTATGCAGGCCTCAAGCACCACGCCTCCGAAGCCGATCATGTGCTGCTCGAACGGGAGGAGGTGCGCGAGTCGCTTTACGAAGCCATCACCGAGGGGCTGCGTCGAGGCGTCGACGGGGCGGTGCAGGACCTGCAACTCTACTGCCGGCCTTGGGGGCTCGATCTCGGCAAGATCGACGTCCCGTCGATTGTTTGGCAGGGCAGCGATGACACCATCGTCCCCGCCGAGGCTGCTTATTATTTGGCGCAGGCACTTCCCCAATGCAGCCTCCATGTGCGCCGCGGTGACGGCCATTATTGGGTGTTCGGGCAGTTCGAGATGGTGCTCGACGCGGTGAAGGCGTCCGGCCGATAGGGCCGATAGACCCATAAAATGCCGCAGGACTGCGGCGTCTTGGCACGGGAACCAAATCGCGCGCCGGACCTATATGCATTCGCCGGGGGAATCTTGTGTCGGCAATCGCGGCCTGATTTCATGCTCGGAAAGCAAATTTTCTTCGATCCCACCGGCAAGCGAGCCCGCTTATTGCGGCGGCTGGCTTGGGCCATGGGTACGTTCAGCGCGGTGGTGTTCGTCGCCTTCGGCGCCACACTGATGGTTGTACACCATCCCGCCAGCGCCGCGCTCGACGGCGCGCAAGTCTCGATTCGATGCGCCTGGGCGCCGACCTGCTCGACCGCGCATGCCATCTACATCACGGGCGCCGCCGACCCCGAGGCCGTGAAAGCTGCAACGACCCTCGCCGATGAATTGCGCGAGAAGGAACGCGCCCTGCATGCGTCGAGCCGACAGCCCGACCAAGCAAGTCACAGGCCTATTCCGCGCGGATTGGACAATCCTGCGGATCGGGCGCTGAGCATCGGCTTCTATGTCAATTGGGACGACAATAGTTATGCCGCATTGAAGCGCGCGCTTCCCAATCTCGATTGGGTTATCCCGTCCTGGCTTTCGCTTTCCGGCAAATCGATGGAGCTAAATCCTGATATCGACGATCGCGCGCTGGCGCTGATGCGCGACGAGGCGCCGAAGACACCGATCTTGCCGATGATTCAAAATGCGGTGGAAGGTAACTGGGACGGTCCCGGACTTGCACATTTCCTGGCCGATCCGGATACCCGCAAAGAACGGATCTCCGAAATCGTGGCCTTCCTCGAGAAGAACGACTTCCAGGGACTGACTATCGACTTCGAGATGGTCCCGGATGACGCGCAAAAAAATCTCGAGGCTTTCTTGCGCGAAACGGCCGATGCGTTTGCACAGCATGGCCTGATCATCGTGATGGCGGTGCCGTTCGACGACGCTGATTGGCCTTACGAGACCTATGCGCATATCGCCGACTATCTGGTGCTGATGGCCTATGACCAACATTGGGAAGAGGGGGAGCCGGGAAGCATTGCCGGGCAAACTTGGTTTGAAGACACCTTGGACAAGCGCTTGGCGACGCTCGATTCGGACCACACCATCATCGCCATCGGCGGCTACGGTTATGATTGGGTCAAGGGGCAGAAGACCCAGGATCTGACCTTTGAAGAGGCGGTGCTCTCGGCCAAAGATTCCGAGGCCGACATCGACTTCGATCCGGACAGCAACAACCCCCATTTCTCTTTCGTCGAGGATGACGGCAACCGGCACGATGTCTGGTTCTTGGATGGGGTGACGGCCTTCAACGAGATTCATGCCGCCGACGTCTATCGCCCGGCAGGCTATGCCTTGTGGCGCTTAGGCTCCGAAGATCCTTCGGTCTGGTCGGTGCTGGGGCGTGGCTACGGAGCTCCGGCGCCTGACGCGCTGAAAACCATCGGCAGCGGCGAGGACATCGATTTCGAGGGCAACGGCGAGGTGCTTCGCGTGGCCGAAGAGCCAAAAGAGGGGGCACGCAATTTTGAGGTAGAAGCGGCCACGGGCGATATCGTCGACCAAATCTATACGACGATCCCGACGTCCTTTGTTATTCAGCGCACCGGCGATGTGCCCCACAGACTTGCGCTAACCTTCGACGACGGTCCGGATCCGGACTGGACGCCCAAGATCCTCGACGTCTTGAAGCAAAAAGGCGTTCACGCCAGTTTCTTCGTCATCGGCGAGAACGCCGAGGCCAATCCGGACTTGCTGAGGCGCGTCCTCGCCGAGGGACACGACATCGGCAATCACACTTTTACCCATCCCAATCTCGGCGAGCTGCCCGATGCG
>JANWJA010000053.1 GCA_025449615.1 Methyloceanibacter sp. | reverse complement strand
GCGCCGCCACGAAAGGCAAAGCGCATGGCGATCAACGGGTTGGCATGGCTCTCGACCAGCCAGGCTTCAATGCCTCCAGGGCTCGTAACGCGTTCTATCTTCATGGCCTCAGTGGAATTGGCAGCGGTGACGGCAAGAACAAGCCCCAGGCTCAGCGGCAAAGCAAGGCCACGCCGCAGGAAGGAAGGCAACAGGAATTGTCCCCCCATGGCTTGCGCCTACCCATTCTTCGCTTTTGCGGGGGTGATACTGGAGGTTGTCTCAGGCACAGGGGTCAGAATGCCAGTCACGGAATTCTTGTCGACGAGGAAGCTGCGTGCGGCGTTGCGAACATCCTCGACCGTGACTTTGCGCAAGCGATCGGGCCATTCGTCGACATCTGCGACGCTCATGCCGAGTGCGACGCGCCAGGCATAGTGACGGGCCATGCGCGACTGGCTGTCGGCGGTGTAGACAAACTCGGCGATATAGGAATTGCGGGCGCGGTCGAGCTCTTCCTGGGTCACACCGTTCTCCTTCAATTCGTCGATGACGGAGTCGATCTCGGCATTGAGCTCGTCGGGCAGCACGCCGTCGGCAGCGATGGCGTAGAAGGCAAGACGCCCCGCGTCGAGGCCTGAATCGGAATACCAACCGCCGGCGCTCGCGGCGGTCTTCCGCTCAACCACGAGCCGCTTGTAGAGTCTGCCGGTCGAGCCCTGCACGGCGATGCGCATCAGAAGATCCATGGCCTCAGCCTCGCCCGGCTTGGCCGAGGCGTAACTCGGCGCGAGATAATAACGCTGCACCGTGATGCGGCCGGCGCGGGCATCTTCGAGTTTCACAGTGACTGGCGCATAATGCTCGGGCTCTTGCGGGCGGACACGTCCGTTGAGCGAACCATGGGGGGCGATCTTGCCGTAAGTCGCCTCAGCGATCTTCTTCACTTCGTCCGGCTCGACATCGCCGGCGACGACGAGCAGCGCATTGTTCGGCGCGTAGAAGCGCTTGTAGAAGGCGAGCGCATCATCGCGATCCAGCTTCTCGATCTCATGCTCCCAGCCGATAATCGGAATGCCGTAAGGGTGGTTCGAATAGAGCGCAGCCATCATCTGCTCTTGCAGGATGGAGCCGGGATCGTTGTCGACACGCATGCGGCGCTCTTCGAGGATCACTTTCCGCTCGGTCTCCACGTCCTTTTCGGACAGGCGCAAATTTGCCATGCGGTCCGCTTCCATCTTCATGACGAAGGGGAGACGGTCGGAGGCGACGCGCTGGAAATAGGCGGTGACGTCGTTATTGGTGAAGGCATTATCCTCGCCGCCCTCGCGCGCGATGAGCTTGGAGAATTGGCCCGGTGGAATTAACTCGGTGCCCTTGAACATCAGATGTTCGAGGAAATGGGCGATGCCGGAGGAACCGCGCGGCTCGTCGGCAGAGCCCGCGCGATACCAGATCATATGCGTCACCACAGGGGCGCGGTGATCCGGGATGACCAGAACCTGCAAGCCATTATCGAGCTTGAACTCGGTGACGCGCGATGCGGCCGTGGCGCCATCGACGGCGACCGCTACGGCCATGGTGGCGAGGCTCAGGCAAGCAAGCGCGAGACCGGCCCGAATGTCGAGCAAAGTCCCGAATTGATCGAACATCGACATCACCATCGTCACGTGAGTTTTGCCTCCAGCCAAGCAAGGGTTGGGCCATCGGACCGGTCGTTAAGGTCCGATCCGCAGGTTAACCTCAAATCTCAGGCTCGGCAGAGGGTTTTTCAAGCCAAATCGGTCAAGGCCGAAATGGCCGGGATTAACTTTGTCGCCGCTAGTAGTTCGCGCTGTTGCCGGCGGGATTCGACATGGTGTTGTAGCTGTCCGGCGCCTTGGGATGGAACGGATCGTCGGCAGGCGGTGGGGCCTCGCCGACAACCTGCGGCGGATTGACCGGTTTGGCGGTGCCCGCTGCCGCAGCTGCCTGTTGGCGCGCGCGATCTGCAGGCGTCATGTCGGACGGATCTGGCTCGGGAAGATCGACGACCTCGTCGGGATTGGTCTTTTTCTTCTTACCGAGAAGATTGTCGAAAATCGTGGGTTTGCCGGCGTAAGGATTTTCCGGGTCGGCGTCAGACGCCTTTTTCTGTTCGACTTTTTCCTTCTCCGCGACAAGGCGCTTCTGCTCGCGGTCGGTATCCGCCGGCCAATCGGGCCGGGCCGTGGCGACCGCAACCCCTTGGCCGGGTACGGGGAGCGTTTTGCGGTCGGGCGGCACCACAAGCGGCGCGCGCTCGACCATCTTCACGTCTTCCTTGGCGCTATCGCCGGAGAGGCCCGCATAGTCGAACAGCTTGCCCTGGAATTCGACACCGCCGCAGCCACCGAGCGCCAGCGTTCCGGTAAATGCCAGCGCCAGCCGAAGAGGCCGGTGTACCAAATTGAAAATGACAGCCTGAAAGCGTGCCAATGTGCCCCTCAACTGCCCGTCACAGCTGAATTTTCTTACATACTAGGGGGTTTTGAGACCTTTTTGTGTCCCCCAAAGAGGGACTCATAGAGCAGCCCCACCACCCCGGCGACGATCGCCACGTCGGCAATGTTGAAAATGTACCATTGATAGCCAAGGGCGTGGAACGAAAAGAAATCGGCCACCGCGCCGTGGACAATCCGGTCGATGGCGTTGCCGATGGCCCCTCCGATGATCAGCCCGATCGAGGCGGCGACGAGCTTCGTCCTTACCTGCGAGAGCCAGACCAGAAGGGCGAGAGAGGTCACAATGGCGAAGGCAATCAAGGCAAAGCGGCCCAAATTGCTGTCCTGCTGCAAGAGGCCATAGGAAATGCCCTGATTCCAAACCAGGATCAGGTCGAAGAAAGGGGTTATTGCGACAGGGGCCTTGGCGTCGACGTCGTAGACATAGAGCATCCAAACTTTGTTGGCTTGGTCGACCAGGACGGTGAATGTGGCAACGCCAAGCCCAAGCGGCGAAAGCGGTCCCCAGAGCCAATTCATCACCGAGCGCACCAGTTCACCCCGCAATCGATTTGCGCGCGTCGAATTGGCGCACGGCCTCGGCGTCACGCGGCGAGAGATCGGGGAGGCCGGGCACGGTGCCGACCTCGGGCAGGATCTTCCATGAGCGCGCGCATTTCTTGCCTTCGGCGGGAGCGAACACTACGGCGACGCCGGGAACCTCATCGAGACGGAAAGCATCCTTCGATCCCTCACCTTCCATCAGCTTGGCGCCGCTAGTGATGGCGATCTCGGCGAGATCGACGCCTTTGAGCGCGGCGCGGAGGTCCTTGTCGCTGACATAGACAAGAGGCGCTGCCTCCAAGCTTGAGCCGATACGGCGCTCTTTCCGCTCGATCTCGAGTGCGCCGGTGACGACGCGGCGGACCGCCCGCACTTTCCGCCATTTCTCGGCGAGAACTTCGTCCCGCCATTCGTTAGGGATGTCGGGGAATGTTCGAAGATGCACCGAGCCTTTGTCATCTGGGAAGCGTGCGAGCCACGCCTCCTCCATGGTGAAACAAAGCATCGGCGCGAGCCAGGCGGTGAGTGCTGTGAAAATTTCGTCGAGCACGGTGAGAGACGCGCGCCGCGTCTCGCTGTCATAGGGATCGCAATAGAGCGCGTCTTTACGGATGTCGAAGTAGAGCGCGGAGAGATCGTTGACACAGAAATTAAAGAGCGTCTGGAACACGCGCTTGAAGTCGTAAGAGACGTAGCCTTCGCGGACCAGCACATCGAGCTCGGCAAGACGGCTGAGCATATAGCGTTCGAGCTCCGGCATCTTTGCGTAAGGCACTGCGAGCTTCGGCTCATAATGCGCGAGATTGCCGAGCAGGAAGCGGAGCGTGTTGCGAAGCTTCCGATAGGACTCCACATTGGCCTTGATGATGTCGGGCCCGATGCGAAGATCGTCGGCGTAGTCCGAGCTCATGGCCCAGAGGCGCAAGATCTCGGCGCCGGACTGCTTGATGACGTCCTGCGGCGCCACGACATTGCCGAGCGATTTCGACATCTTGCGTCCGTCGCCATCGACGACGAAACCGTGAGTGAGAACGGCATCGTAAGGCGCGCGGCCGCGCGTACCGCTGGATTCCAGCAACGAGGATTGGAACCAACCGCGATGCTGGTCGGAGCCTTCGAGATAGAGCGAGGCAGGCCATGTCAGGTCGGGCCGCTGCTCCAGGACAAAAGCATGGGTCGAGCCGGAGTCGAACCAGACATCGAGAATGTCATCAACCTTCTCCCAGTCGGCCGGGTCGTCGACCAGGCCATCGAGGAAGCGCTCCTTGGCGCCAGGCTTGAACCAGGCATCGGCGCCTTCGTTCTCGAAGGTTTTGACAATTCTATCAATAAGTTCGCCGGAGGCGTTGAAGGTGGCGCGGGGGATGACCTCGCCGGTCTCCTTGTGACGGAAGACGGTGATGGGAACGCCCCAAGCGCGTTGGCGTGATACGACCCAGTCGGGACGCGTCTCGATCATGCCCTTGATGCGGTTTTCCCCTTGAGGAGGAACCCATTTCGTCTCCGTGATGGCCTTCAATGCACGCGCGCGGAGCGTGTCCTGGTTCTTGCCGATGCCTTGGTCCATGGCGATGAACCATTGCGGCGTGGCGCGGAAGATCACCGGCTTCTTCGAGCGCCAAGAGTGCGGATAGTCGTGCTTGTATCGCGAGCGGGCGAGGAGAGCACCAGCTTCCGCTAGCGCCTTGATGACAGCGTCGTTAGCGTCCCCGAACTTACCCTTGTCGTCGATGACGCGTTTGCCTTCGAAGGTCTTAGCGTCCTTAGTGAAGAAACCGTCGGCATCAACCGTGAAAGGAATCGACGTGTCTATCTTGCGGTCCCGTAGCAGGCGATCGTTGGTCGTCCAAACCTCGAAATCCTCAACGCCATGACCAGGCGCGGTATGCACGAAGCCAGTGCCCGTGTCGGCCGTGACATGCTCGCTCGCGAGTATGGGCACATTAAAATCGAAGCCGGAGTCGTTAAGTGGGTGCTGGCTCATTGAATAGCGGAGCATTGCACCCTTCACCTCGGCCAACCGCTTCCACTCGCCGATTCTGCCAGCAGCTTTGACGCTTTCTGCAAGGCCGTCTGCGACGACAAGCCGTTCCCCGACTTTGGTCCAATTATCTTCTGCCGCTTCGGTGACTTCATAGAGTCCGTATTCGACCGCGTCAGAGTAGCTGATGGCTCGATTGCCCGGGATGGTCCAGGGCGTCGTTGTCCAGATGACGACTGACGCACCGAGCAATTCGTGAGGATCCAGATTTCCTGTTGAAGCAAAACGGATGGGAAACTTCACGTAGATCGCCGGGCTCTCGATCTGCTCATATTCGACCTCGGCCTCGGCGAGCGCGGTCTTCTCCACCACCGACCACATCACGGGCTTCGAGCCGCGATAGAGCAGTCCGTTCATGGCGAACTTCATTAGCTCTGCGGCGATGGTGGCTTCGGCATCGAAGCTCATCGTGGTGTAGGGATGAGACCATTCACCTTCGACACCGAGCCGCTTGAACTCCTCGCGCTGCACATCGAGCCAATGGCTGGCATAGGCGCGGCACT
>JANWJA010000052.1 GCA_025449615.1 Methyloceanibacter sp. | reverse complement strand
GCTACCGATTGAATGTCTTCGAGAAATTCGTTGAGGGATTTGCTGAGCGAATCGACAGCCGCGTCTAGTCGCGTCGCTGCCTGCTGAACAGCATCGGACTGGCCCATCCCTCACCTCGGTTACGCAAAACGCCAAGCCGCCCCGGCAAATGCCGCCACCCACGACTCGGCTATCAATGACAATGTGGTGACAAATCGCACGATGTTCAACAACTCTCTTCGATCTTTTGCGTTCAATGGATGCGTTGACATAAAAAACGCCTGCTGCTTTGAGACGGGCACGAATTAACGCGCCGTCAAAAGACATGGTGGAGAACGGAGCCAGAATGATGGCCATCACCGATCCACAGTGCGAACTCTACCTCAAGCTTCCGCCCTTATTGTCGCGCGAGGTTAAGGCGGCGTTCGAGCAAACGATCGCGAGCGTTGATGTTGCATGCGTTTTGCTTGCGCAAGGTGATACGGCACCGGATTTGGCTCAAGCGTCTGAAATTGTGCGGCGCACGCAAGAGTTCGGCATCGCAGTGCTGGTGGAAAATGATTCAGAGCTTGCACTTGTCCTCGGTGCAGACGGGCTGCACCTTAGCGATGCAGACGAGCGCAGCTACGGGCAAGCCCGGAGCCGCCTCGGTAATGCCGCGATCCTGGGCGTAAGTTGCGGTGACAAGCGCCACACCACCATGACTCTCGCCGAAATGGGTGCCGATTACATCGCCTTTGGAGGAGCGCCCGTCGCCGGCGAGCAGCGCGCCGAGCTAATCGCCTGGTGGAGCGAGATCTTTCAGGTGCCTTGTGTTGCCCTCGATGTCGACGATGCGGACGAGGCGTCGCGCCTGGTAGAATTGGGCGCAGATTTCGTCGCCCCTGCCGCAAGCCTGTGGCTCGCTGAAGACGCCGCCTCGAAGCTTTCGAAAATCGCCGCTTCGATCACTGAAACCAGGAGCGCGGCGTGAAGCGCGGGAATGCGCAATACGCCGTCTTTGGCCTGGCGGTCGCGCTCGCGCTTACGTCGTCTCCGGCGAAACCTGAGGAGAGCGCGTCCTACAATGCCTATTTCCAGGGGAAGTACCTGACCGCGCTGAAGCTCGCGGAACAAGAAGCGCAAAGCGGCTCCAAAGAAGCCTACACTTTGATGGGCGAGATCTATTCCGAAGGTCTTGGCGTCGCGCAGGATTTCCGCAAGGCCGCCGAGGCCTATACCAAGGCCGCCGCGCTCGGAGACTCCAACGCCCAGTTCTCGCTTGGCACGTTCGCAGCCGAGGGGCGCGGCATGCCGAAGGATATGAGCAAGGCCGCAGATCTGTTCGAGCAAGCCGCCAAGAACGGCAACCCGGCGGCGCAATATAATCTTGCCATGGTCTATCTCAATGGCAAGGGCCGCCCCGCCGACGAGGCCAAGGCGGTCGAGTGGATGCAGAAGGCGGCTGAGCAGGGCAACGCCTCGGCCGAGTACGACCTTGGCGCCTTCTATCAGTTCGGCCGTGGCGTCACCGCGGACAAGGCCAAAGCCGCGGAATGGACGGGAAAGGCCGCAGAGGCCGGCTTGCCCGAGGCCGAAGTCGAATATGGCGTCATGCTGTTCAAAGGCGAAGGCATCGCCGTCGACGAGCAGCGCGCGGCAAAATTCTTCAGGCTCTCGGCCGAAGCCGGCAATCCGGTCGGCCAGAACCGGCTTGCACGTCTCTATGCCAATGGCGTGGTAGTCGAAGCCGACCCCGTACAGGCCGCCAAGTGGCATCTCCTGGCGCGCGAGGCCGGCGTCAGCGATTTTGACCTCGATCTCGCGCTCGCCAAGCTCTCCAAAGACCAACGCGCGGCCGCAGAAAGAGCCGCCGACAACTGGCGCGAAGGCATGAGCGATTAGTCAAATTGCGGTGCTGACCTCTGCTCCTGGCACCTTGACAGTCATGGGCGCCCACGTCCAAAACTCGCCCACGCCAAATTCCTCGAAAATCAAGGCATTCCATGAAAATCAACGGCAACGAGATCCGGCCCGGCAACGTCATCGAGCATAAAGGCTCGCTCTGGGTCGCGGTCCGAGCCCAAGCGGTCAAACCCGGTAAAGGGCCGGCCTACGCGCAAGTCGAGCTGAAAAACGCCCTCGACGGCACCAAGCTGAACGAGCGCTTCCGCGCCTCTGAAACCGTGGAGCGGGTCCGCCTCGAGCAAAAGGACTATCAATATCTTTTTGCCGAAGGCGACATGCTCACCTTCATGGATACTGAGAGCTACGAGCAGATTCAGATTCGGCGGGACTTCCTCGAGGAGCGCGCCGCCTTCTTGCAAGACGGTATGATGGTCACGGTCGAGAGTCACGACGGCCGTCCCATCAACGTGTCGCTTCCCGATCAGGTCACCCTCGAAGTGGTCGAGGCCGACCCCGTGGTGAAGGGCCAGACTGCCGCGTCGTCCTATAAGCCTGCCAAGCTCGATAACGGTGTGCGCATTCTCGTACCCCCCTTCATCGAGGCCGGCACCCGCGTCGTCGTCGACACCAACGAACTCACTTACGTGCGCCGCGCCGATTAGCGTGCCCTCATTCCCGCCTGACGCGGGCACGACCAGAAAGTCGCAACGATGCCCGCTTCAGCGCTGATGAATGTGATGCTCGGCGCCGCGCGTAAAGCCGGCCGCAGCCTTGCACGCGACTTTGGCGAGGTCGCACAACTGCAGGTCTCGATCAAAGGCCCCGCCAATTTCGTCACTGCCGCCGATCATCGCGCCGAGGAGATTATTTTCAACGAGCTTTCCCGCGCCAGACCCGGTTACGGCTTCCTCATGGAGGAACGCGGCGAAGTAAAGGGCGCGGACGCGACCCACCGCTTCATCGTCGATCCACTCGACGGCACCACCAATTTCCTGCACGGGATTCCGCTGTTTGCCATTTCGATCGCGCTCGAACGCGAAGGCGAGCTGGTCGCGGGCCTCATCTACTGTCCTGCCAGCAACGAGACCTTCACCGCAGAGAAGGGCAAGGGCGCGCATCTTAACGACCGCCGCATCAGAGTGGCGGCACGGACCGACATCTCGGATTGCGTCATCGTCACCGGTGCACCGCATCGCGGCAAGCCTGACCATGACGGTTTTCTCGATGAAGCTCGCGCCGTCATGGCGGTAAGCTCGGGGCTCCGGCGCACCGGCGCCGCCTCGCTCGATCTCGCCTGGATCGCGGCAGGCCGCTTCGACGGCTATTGGGAGCGCAATTTGAAGCCTTGGGATCTCGCCGCCGGCATCGTCATTGTCAGAGAAGCGGGTGGCTACATCACCGACGCGAGCGGTCGTGAGCGTGTTTTGGACGATGGCAGCGTGATGGCCGGCAACGAGGCGATCCACCGCCAGCTCCTGAAGCTGATCAAGTCGGCCACAAAGTCACCCTGACATTGCCGGGAAGAGTCCCCATAGCCACGGCAGCTTGGCCGCTATATTTTCGCTCCACGGATCAACTTCCGTGTGTACTGCCCTGAGGTTGCCGTTTTGCATGTCATAGTATTCGGCTAATCTCTGGCCGACTCTTTTACCTCGCAACGAGACGCTAGGACTTCGCTCATGGCAGCAATTGCAGCGACCCCGTCCGACTACAAGGCCAAACTCACCAAGCCGCAAGTCTTCCTTTGGCGCATGACGCTGTTCTTGGTTCTCGCAGGACTCCTGGCCATCGTCGTCGACGGTCAGACTCAGCAGCTACGGAACAGCTTCTTCGCCAATCCGGGGCTGAATACCCTTATCATCGGCGTGCTTCTCGTCGGCATCGTCTATTCCTTCCGGCAGGTCTTGCGGCTCTATCCCGAGATCCGCTGGGTCAACAATTTCCGCATCTCCGATCCCGGCATCACCGTCGACAAGCAGCCGGTACTGCTGGCGCCGATGGCCACCATGCTGCGCGACCGCACCGGCCATTTGGCGCTGCATACCGGCGCCATGCGCTCGCTGCTCGATTCGGTGGCCTCGCGCCTCGACGAGCAGCGCGAAACCACCCGTTATCTGGTCGGCCTCTTGGTCTTTCTCGGCCTGCTCGGCACCTTTTGGGGCCTGCTGCAGACCGTAAGCTCGGTGGGCTCGGCCATCGGCGCCCTCGATACCAATGGCGGCGAGAGCACCATGCTGTTCGACCAGCTGAAAGAAGGCTTGGCGGCGCCGCTAAAGGGCATGGGCACCGCCTTCTCCTGCTCGATGTTCGGCCTCGCCGGCTCTCTGATCTTGGGCTTTCTCGATCTGCAAGCCGGCCACGCCCAGAGCCGCTTTTATAATGAGCTTGAAGATTGGCTCTCCAGCATCACCGAGCTGCAATCGGCGGAAGGCGCCCCCGCATCCTCCCTGCCGCCGCAGCTCCGCTTCGCGCTGCTCGACATGCAGCGCTCGCTCGCGGATTTGGGCGAGAAGGTGGACACCCGCGTGCTCAACGACAATACCGGCACCGCGGTGAAAGACTTGGCGCAAGGCGTGGACAAGCTGATCCGCCAAATGCGCGCCGAGCAGAAAGTCGTGCGCGAATGGGCCGATGAGCAGGCGCAACACCAGCATGAGCTTGCCAGCGTGCTCCGGCAAATCACCGACAAGGCAAAATTGCCGGCGCGCGAGGAGCGCAGTTAGCGATGGCTCTTGCTCGCCGTCGCCGGCCTCAGGCCGCGAATTATTGGCCGGGCTTCGTCGACATGCTCTCCACTCTGCTCCTGGTGGTGACCTTCCTCATGTCGCTGTTCATGCTCTCGAGCTATTTCATCACCCAGCAGACCAGCGGCAAGGACACCATGCTGTCGCGGCTGAACCGCCAGCTGTCGCAGCTGACCGAGTTGCTCGCGCTCGAACGCTCCAAGAACGAGTCCACCGAGGATAGTCTCGCCGCGCTGCAAGCGACGCTCGCCGACAAAGAGAAAGAGAATGCGCGCCTAACCGGCATGATGGGCGAGCAAGGCGGCAAGACTGAGAATGCCGAAGCCAAGGCGACCCAACTCGGCGGCGAGCTCGAACAGCAAAAGCAGATCACCAACGACGCGCTGGCCAAGGTCGAGATCCTGAACCAGCAGCTCGCGGCGTTGCGGCTACAGCTTGCCTCGCTGCAGGAGGCGCTCGATGCCTCCGAGGCGAAGGACAAGGACAGCCAGGCCAAGATCGCCGATCTCGGCCAGAGGCTGAACGTAGCCTTGGCGAAGAAAGTGCAGGAGCTCGCCCGCTACCGCTCCGACTTTTTCGGCAAGCTGAGAGAGGCGCTCGGCAGTCGCGCCGACTTCCAAGTCGTCGGCGACCGCTTCGTGTTTCCCTCCGACGTGCTGTTCGATTCAGGCTCTGCGGTGCTGAAACCTGAAGCCACCGACCAACTCGATAAGCTTGGCGCCGCCTTGAAAGAGCTCGAGACCAAGATCCCGCCGGATATTGGCTGGGTCATGCGCATCGATGGCCATACCGACATCCACCCGATTGCCACCTCGGAATTTCCCTCCAATTGGGAGCTGTCCTCCGCCCGCGCCATCTCGGTCGTGCGCTATCTGATGGGACAGGGCATCCCGGCCAACCGGCTGGTCGCGGCGGGCTTCGGTGAGTTCCAGCCGATCGATTCCGGCACTGACGATAACGCACTCGCCAAGAACCGACGCATCGAGCTGAAACTCACCGAGCGGTAGCGCCCAATCTATCTCTCTGCCACGGGCGCCGCGACGTTGACGATCTGCACGCGGCGGTTCTCGACCGAGAACGGGCTAGAGGGATTCTTCCGCTGCTCCTCGCCGAAGCCGAGCGTGATCAGGCTCTCCGGATCGATATCGAAATTGGAGACCAGGAACCGCTTCACGGCTTCCGCCCGCGCATTCGATAGCTCGAGATTGTAGTAATCGGAGCCGCGTGCGTCGGTGTGGCCTGCAATCAGGAATGAGCTGCCTCTGAGCTCGGGATCGGACAAAGCCTGGCCGAGCGTGATCAGTTTCGGCAGCGCCTCTGACAAGATCGTCGAGGAGTCGTAGGCAAAGAACACTTCGACATCGATCGAAGGCAGGTCGTCGTGCCGCACCACCTCGATCACCTTCTTGCGCTCCTCCACGGTGATCCGACGTGAATCGTGGCTCAGATGGTGAAGCTCATGCGCAAATCGATGATGTGATGGCGAGGAGGCGGACGGAGCCGATTGCACGCTGCTCGACCGCGCGCTCACGGGCTGCCTTCTCGGCTGCCCGCTCCTGAAGCCTGAAACTCGGCTTGGCTTTGAGCGATTTGACCATCTGGTCCTTGCTCATGTCCTCGGCTAGAGCGCTTTGCACGCCGAAGCTCGCGAATGAGCAGATCACGAGACCGCACACAATGTTCCGGACGCTTGTCATGGGGGAGTCTCCTCAAATGCCTTTCATCTCTGTTGCTCTCGGCACTGCGCCCTGCCCCCAGCCAAAGACGCCGCGCCAGATAACCTTTATTGCTCCGGTGGCGCATCCTCGCCCTCGCCTTCGGGCGGTGGCGCGTCTTCCGCACCCGGAGCGTCCTCAGCCGGCTCGTCCTTAGCCTTTGGTTCGGCAGGCGGAGCGGCGGGGGCTTGCGCCTTCTCGGCCACATCTTTGTTCGCCATGTTGACCACCTGCACGCGGCGGTTCTCGCCCGCATCGGGATCTTCCGGGTTCTTCAGCTGCTCTTCACCAAACCCGACCGCGACCAGCTGATCCGGCGCGATGTGATATTTTTTGATCAGGAATTCGCGAACCGAGCGCGCGCGCGCATTGGAAAGGCCGAGATTATAGTCGGCGCTGCCATGCGCATCGGTATGGCCGGCGACCATGAACACCGAGCCTTTGAGCTTGTCGCTATTGAGCGCCGCACCGAGCTTGTCCAGGATCGGGAGCGCCTCGCCGGTGATGGCGGCGGAGTCGTAGTCGAAAAAGACTTCGAGATCGATGGCCGGAAGATCGTTCTCCTTGACCACGTTGGCGATCTCTTTCCGCTCCTCGACGGTGATCTGCCTTGTCTTCATGCCGCGCAGCTTGGTGACGAGCTGCTCTTGCTTCTGCTCACGCTGCGCTTGGCCCGGGTCGAAGGAGCGGAACTTCGTGGCTTTACCCTGCAGCGAATTGATGATCTGCGCGGCGGACGGGTCTTCGGCCTTGGCCGGAACCGTCGCCAGCATCAGAAGCGACGATAGAAGCGTCGCGCTAAACATATGACCTACGGCTCTCATGGCCCTCTCCTCGGCTGTCACATTCGGCTGACTGGCAGAAAAGCAAAGTCTAGCTGAACCGGGGCTGAACGTCAGGACCAGGAAACAGCAAGAATCGGGGGTATTACTCGGCGGCGTCCGGGGCGAATTGCAGCTCAGCCAGCCGCTGATAAAGGCCGCCTTTGCCGAGCAGGCTCCGATGCGTGCCCTCTTCCACCAGGCGCCCCTTATCGACCACCAGGATACGGTCGGCCTCCGTTACCGTCGCCAGCCGATGCGCAATCACGAGCGTGGTGCGGCCTTTCATGATGCCGTCGAGCGCGCGCTGCACCAGGGTTTCGCTTTCCGCATCGAGTGCGCTTGTGGCCTCGTCCAGCAGCAGGATCGGCGCGTTCCGCAACACGGCGCGCGCAATCGCGATCCGCTGCCGTTGTCCCGCTGATAGAGTGACGCCCCGCTCGCCAAGCATGGTGGCGTAGCCTTGCGGTAGCGCCACGATGAAATCATGGGCGAACGCGGCTCGCGCCGCTTGCTCGATCTCGTCCTTGGTGGCAGCCGCCGCGCCATAGGCGATATTGGCGGCGACGCTGTCGGCAAACAGCTCCGTCTCTTGCGGCACGATGGCGAAGCGTGAGCGAAGCTCGGTGAGATCGGCCTCGCTGACATTCACGCCGTCGACGGTGACGTCACCGGAATCGACGTCATAGAACCGCAGCAGAAGCGCAAAGATGGTGGTCTTGCCGGCGCCTGATGGTCCCACGATCGCGACCCTCTCGCCTTTCGCCGCTTCGAAGCTTACGCCCTTCAGCGCGCTCGTCTCGGGTCTGAGCGGATAAGAAAACACGACATTCTCGAACGCGATCTTGCCGCGCGGCGGCGTGGGCAGCTTCTTGGGATGGAGCGGCGATTTGATCTTGGTCTCGATCGAAAGCAATTCCGCTAGCCGCTCGGCGGCGCCCGCAGCCTGGCTGACCTCGCCCCAAACCTCGCTAAGCTCGCCGACGGCGGCAGCCGCCAGCAGCGCATAGAGCACGAATTGGCTGAGTCGGCCGCCCGTCATCGCTCCGGACAGCACGTCTTGCGCGCCATACCACAGCACGCCCACCACACTCGCCACCACGAGGAAAATGGCAATGCCGGTCAATCCGGCGCGCGCCTTGGCCCGTGCATCAGCTGCGGCAAAGGACCGCTCGACCGCCTCACCGAAACGCTTGGTCACGGCGCCTTCTTGCGTGAAGGCTTGCAGCACCCGCAATTGCCCAAGGCTCTCGGAGGCGTAGGCCGACGCGTTGGCGAGCGTATCTTGCGCCTCGCGCGACAGCGCGCGCACGGCGCGTCCATAGGCCACCAGCGGCAGCACGATAACAGGAATTGCGATCAGAACCGCGAGCGACAATTTCGGGCTTGTCACCACCATCAGGCTGCAAGCACCGATCAGGATGAGAAGATTGCGCAACGCTTGCGAGATCACCGTGCCGGCCGCCGCCTTGACTTGGGTGGTGTCGGCGGTGAGCCGCGACATCACCTCGCCGGAATGCGCAGTCTCATAAAATGCGGGGCTTAGTCCCGTAAGGTGCCTGAACACGTCGCGGCGCATATCGGCGACCACGCGCTCGCCCAGCCAATTGACGCAATAGAACCGCGCCGCGCTCGCCAGCGCCAAAATCAGACCGACCCCCACCAGCGTGGCGAAATATTTGTCGATGAGGTCAGGCTCGATACCGGAGAAGCCGAGATCGATCATGCGCCGCACGGCGAGCGGGATGGCGAGCGTGGCGGCGGCCGAGATCAGAAGCGCTAAAAGCGCCGCGCTAAGCATGCCTTTATGGCGCGCCAGATAAGGTTTCAGCGCG
>JANWJA010000051.1 GCA_025449615.1 Methyloceanibacter sp. | reverse complement strand
GATGAAATAAATTTGGTAGCCGGTTTCCAGTTGACGCCAGCAGAAGCGCGCATTGCTTTGGGGATTGCCCGAGGCAAGACCTTGGCAAACATCGCGCACCTTCACGGGATTTCCGTTCAGACCGCGAAAACCCAACTCAAGTCAGTTTTCTCGAAAACTCACACCCATCGTCAGGCCGAGCTTGCTGTCCTCCTGATGGAGGGTCGGCGTTCTTTCATTTGAGCGCCAATCTTTCTCGCCACTTCTCCGGTCAGGGCGAATACCCTCATCGCTTTAATGGGCGGCGTGTTTTCGGTAATGCTCGCAATTCTGGCTGGCAAGTTAGTCTGGTGCGCCCTCACGCACTAACCGCTGACTTCGGATCACCTCGCCACAAGGCGACACCATCAAGCTCGAGGGCGAAAAAGATCCGCAGTGCGTTCGCAACAAGTCGGGCAGCTTGACGATTTTCGCCGCGGTGCGTCTCACTTATCGGCTAAAAGCAGTCTGCCCCGGAAACATGGCAGCGATGATCTTGAAGGTCGCGCTTTGGTGACTGCCTATCGAAAACACAACAGTCAGGATTGCGACGGAGATGGCAGCGACAATGAGGCCATACTCGATGGCGGTGGCACCGGACTCGTTTTCGGCGAAGCGGACAAAGAGATTCGTCATTTCGAACTCTCCTGGTATTAACAGGCTTGCGAGCCGAGCTTCAGACGAACTCTATTTGCATAAAAATTGAATCAATCCCAGAATTACTCCGCATTAACGATAACCATTAAACGCGTGCGGCGCCGGGGATTTTCTCCACGCCCCGGGTGCCGGGAAGCGGCGTGGCTCACCAATAATTTCAGTCGTCGCCAGGGGGACCGCAGTCGTCGCCCTCCATAGCTAACCCCTAGGGCAACAATGGAGGAATGGACGACGTCGCTCCCTGAACTCAGTTCCTAGGAACAAGTAAAGCACGGACGGACGCTTCCGAACCCCGGTGCGGGAAAGCGTCGCGTCAGGGCTCTCGCAATGTGATGTAGATTGTCCTCCGTCCGATGGTGCGGAAATAACGGAGGGTGGTCATGCGGATTCTTGTTGCCATCATCGTCGCACTTACCGCAACGCCAACGCTCGCCTGCATGGATGATTCGGATTGCGATTCTGGAGCAACATGCGTGAAGGGCACCGGTCTTTATGGCGTTTGCATGGGCGGCAAATCGAGCCATGCACGCGATGCTGACCCCCGCAGGGATCTGCCGCCTGAAACCGACGAACCTACGCAAAAGACCTGCACAGAGGATGGCGATTGCGGGGCGGGCTCCATGTGCCAGCGCAGTGTTTGCACCGACCGATGAGGGCTTTATTGCAGCGTCCGCGATACAGGGGGTGGCCGCGGAAACAGCGCCGCTTCGCATCTCGCAATAGCTCAACCAACGATAGAATCTTCTTCGAATATCAGGATAATTGCCCGCAGCATCTTGGGTGGCCCGGCCTGCGAGAAGCGTGCTACAAGCAATCTCCAATTCAAGAGGGACTCTGGATGACCTGTGATCGCGCAAGCCTGCCAGCCACTGTTGCCTTGATGCTTTGTTGCATCGCTGTAGCGCCCACACTTGTCTGGGCGCAAGCCGGTACCATCAGCAAGGACATGCAGAACAATTGCGTCAATGACTATAAGAGATTTTGCGGCGACTACGGACTGCAAAGCGCCGCGCTGAATCTTTGCATGAAGAAGGCGGGCCCGAGCCTGTCGCCGGCCTGCGTGAAGGCGCTGGTGGCAGCCGGAAAGGTGTCGCAAGCCGACGTGGATAAGATCAAAGCACAGATGAAAGGCGGAAAATAGAGCGACCTGGATCGGCCGTCGCGTCGAACGGGATGTTCTCCCCTGCCCCTTACCCACTCCGATAGGAACAAGGAATTTTTGATCATGAAAAGACTTCTCGGCTTTAGCGTGTTCGTGGCTCTGGCGCTGACGGGCAATGCCACTTTCGCCGCAGATGAATGCGTCAAAATCACGGCAACAGGGCACCCGCAATATCCGGTGATCGCCTACAAAGACGGCGACAACATCGTCGGCGCGGCGCCTTCGCTGGTCGAGGCGATCGGAAAGGCCATCAACGTTCCGGTTGAGTCGAAATATATGGGGACATGGGAGGATGCCCAGGCCGCGGTGCGTGACGGCAAGGCCGACATGATTTTCGGCATCTACTACAACGACGAGCGGGCCACCTATCTCGATTATGTCCAGCCAGCGTTCACCTATGACGACGTTGCCGTGTTTGTCGTCAAAGGCAAGGAGTTCCCCTTCACCGGTAAAGACGACCTGATTGGCAAGAAGGGCGTCACCAATCAAGGCGAAAGCTACGGCACCGAGTTCGACGCCTTCATGAAGGACAAGCTCGACGTTGCGCGCGCTGCCGGCATTGACGCCGCGTTCAAGGACCTCCTGGACGGCAAGGCAGACTATTTGATCGCCGGTTATTATCCGGGTCTTGCCGAGGCGGCCAAAGACGGGATCAAGGGCAAGGTCGTGCCGCTAGACCAGGCGCTCCTCTCCCAGGAGATGTTCGTTGCCTTTTCCAAGAAATCGGCCTGCCGCTCCTTAGCGGACAAGTTCGGGCAGCAGATCACCGTGATGACGACGGATGACAGCTACGACAAGATGGTCACAGACGCCACCGCGGCTTGGGATGCGGCACGGAAGAAGTAATTAGCCGCGAGGGTCCCTGTAGCGCAAAGCGTGCCCGATGGACGAATCCCCAGAGAATGTGGTTCAGTTCGGTCCGGTCAGGCGTCAAGGCGAAGAGCCTCGCCCTCTGGCAGCTTGAAGCGGGGGGATTGTCTATGGCATTGCGCTTGGTCTCGATCACAGCATCTATCGTTCTAGCTCTGGGGTTCGGGTTCGGCAGCTGGGCACCGGCCGCGGCCGGCAATAAAGGAGCTGCGATCGCCGGCGGCATTATCGCGGGCGCCGCGATCGGCGCCGCGGTTTCGAGCTCCATCAATCAACCCAAGACTGTCTACGTTCCTGTTCCCGTGGCCGCGCCGCCGCCTCCGCAATGGCAACAGGTGTTCTCGCCGATCCCGCACATGAATTGCTATCCGGCTCAGCGTGCCTGCTACAACGCCAATGGCGCGTATAACGCCAATTGGACCTACAAGATCTACGCGAGATGAGGCCGAATATGTCCGCACATTTCAAAGGCCTGCGCGCCCTCATCTGTCTCGCCGCCGCCGCGGTTCTCATCACGGGCGTGACCGCGAGCGTGCTGGCCGAAAGTCAAGCCGACGACGACAACAGACTCGACGAAGCCTGGAAGGATGCCATTGGCGACCAAGAGAACATTCTGACCGAGAAGCAATTCGCGATGCTGAACAACCTCGCCTTCCAGGCGGCGGTGACCAAAGTCTGCGAGGGTTTTGACCTCGATCAGTCGAAGTTCGCCAAGGCGATCACCGATGCCACAACACCGTTGCCGAATCCGGATATGTCGGAGGAAGACATCAAGGTCTGGGAGACAGCCGTTATCATGAGGCTTGGTGCCACCTATGGCGTCTTGCTCGCCGAAGGCAACACCCGGCCGGAGAAATTTTGTGCGAGCGCGAAAGACCTTAAGGCCGATAAGGACGTGCCGAATGTTTGGCAATAATGTCGTGATGTGGCTCTAAAGATGCGTTGGCCGCCGGGGCGGCCGGGTAAAATGGGGCGGATAGATCACGGTATTGCCTTGACGCCAGCCCCAAGTGTTTCCTATGCCCTCGTTTACTACGGGGCAAAAACCGGAGGGTGATGGAATGCGGTTAATTCTTATCTTGCTTGTTTTGATTGCCGCCTTCGTGGTCATTCAGAGCCACAGGCATGGTTGTAGCTTTGGTCAGGAGGGCTGGATGGGCTGCGTGATGGGCAAGTCCACCGAGGCCACGCCGGCCGCCGAGACGCCTGCACCGCCGCCTGCCGAGCCTGCACCTGCGCCAGCACCTGCTGAGCCGGCTCCCGCTCCGGCGCCGCAGCAATAGTTTAGGGCAAGCCGCACCCGTTGGATCGTTTACGCGGGTTTGACGGTTCGCTGATAGGTTGGGCTGTCCCGGACGCTCGAGAGAGCGCCCGGGCGGCTTTTTGTGTTTGTAGCGGCCGGTCTGGCCTTCGAGCCGATTGCGTGATTAAATATGCGTGTGAGTGCGTTCGACTACATGGCTCCAGCGGAGCTCTTTACCAGTAAAGCGGCAAAGCGGCCGATCCGCTATGTCCGCTTCAATAGTGCTGCGAAAGCTATCCAATACGCCATCGAGCAGCTTCCCAAAGAACTGCTGGTCGCCACCACGCTCGAAGTCAATGAAGAGCGGTTTGACGGCTTCGGCATCAGGCGGTTGTACGAGAATCCGAAGTATCCTTACCGGCGGAAGCAGGCCCAAGCGGCGAGCTAAGCCTTGACAGGGTCCTCCCTGACCTCCATGTTCTCCTTACATTAGTTGCTCGCGATCGCGCGAAGCCGCCGCTCTACACATTTGCGGCGTTTCATCCCGAGACACTTCCCGATTTTCATCTGGCCCCAGTTAGCGCGTGGGACGCCGGGCCAAACGCCGAACACCCCTGCTCTCATGATTGAGCGGGCCCTTGGCGCATAAGGATATTCCAAATTGACTATGACTTCTTTTGACGGACTCGGCTTGGCCGAGCCCTTACAGCGTGCGCTGAAAAGCGAAAAATACACCAAGCCGACGCCGATCCAGGCGCAGGCTATCCCCCTCCTGATCGAGGGCCGTGATCTGCTGGGCATTGCCCAGACCGGCACGGGCAAGACGGCCGCGTTCGCGCTGCCGCTGTTGCACCGGCTCGCGGCCACGAGGCCGGCGAGGGTGCCGCGCAGCCCTCGTGCTCTGATCCTCGCTCCAACCCGCGAACTGGCGCGCCAGATCGACGAGCGCGCCCGCGCTTACGGCCGGGCGCTGTCGATTCGCACCGCCGTGATTTTCGGTGGCGTCGGCCAAGGTACACAGGTGAAGGCTCTCCGCGAGGGCGTCGACATCTTGATCGCGACGCCTGGGCGCCTGATCGACCTTCTCAACCAGAACCATGTGCGGCTGGACAGGATAGAAATCCTCGTCCTCGACGAGGCCGACCGCATGCTCGACATGGGCTTCATCCGCGATGTGCGGAAGATCGTGGCCCAATGTCCCAAACAGCGGCAGACGTTGCTGTTCTCGGCCACCATGCCAAGTGATATTGCCAAGCTTGCCGCCGAAATCCTCCGCAATCCCGCTCGGGTCGAAGTTACGCCAGAGACGATTGCCGTCGACCGTATCGAGCAGGGCGTCTATTTCGTCCCGGCTCAGCAGAAGCGCACCCTCCTCACTCAATTGCTCAAGGATCCCGCCATGGATCGCGTTCTGGTCTTCACAAGAACCAAGCATGGTGCGGATAAGGTCTGCCGCTATCTTTCGCAAGCCGGAGAGACCGTCGAGGCGCTGCATGGCAACAAGGCACAGAACGCGCGGGTGCGTGCGCTCGATGCCTTCAAGGGCGGACGGGCACGCATCCTCGTCGCCACCGACATCGCCGCGCGCGGCATCGATGTGCAGAACATCTCCCACGTCATCAATTACGAGCTGCCGAACGAGCCGGAAAGCTATGTGCATCGCATCGGACGCACGGCGCGTGCGGGCAAGGGTGGCGCGGCGCTCTCCTTCTGCGACGGCAGCGAGCGGCCTTATCTCCGCTCGATCGAGCGATTGATCCGGCGCGAGGTTCCAATCCTGGCGCATGATCTGCCGAAGGTCGCGCCGGAGGCCGAGCAGGCTCCGGCAAACGGCCACTCACGCAACGGCGCGCCGAAACATCGCCGCCCACAACGCGGCCGTCCAGGCCAAGGCCAGCGCAAGGCCAATGGCAGCCGGCCTCATGCTCACGGTCAGAAATCCACGCATCGCAACGCTTCGCGGAGCGGCGCGCAACACTAAGATTTAAGGGGGAGCGCTGATACGGCCCTCCCCCTCATTTCGAAACAGAAGACAGGCGGTACGCCATGGGCCGAAGAAAGCCACAAGTGCAGAATGGTTTTGTGCTGTTCGATATCGTCTATGAAGACGGCTCGCAGCGCTCAAACCGCAAAGTGCCTGCTATCGAGCTCGGCGGCCTCGATGGCGACGAGCCCGCGCGTACCCACATCGAGATGCAAGATCGCAAGATCAGCGAGATGTCGGGCACGCCGCCAGCGCGCATCAAGACGATCGTCCGCGCGCGCAAGAGCGCAGACACCGGATCGCAAAAAGCGATCAAGATGCGCAAAGTGAACTAGAGCGAAATCGAAGCGCCTTGAAGCGCGATTCCACTCTAGTTCTTTGTCTTTGACCTTTGCCGGACCCCGCTATTCGGCGGCGGCGAGTTTCAGGCCGCTATGCTCCGGCTGCTCAGCTTTCGCCTCGGGCTTTTCGGCTTGCTTTGCGGTCTTCTCGGTCGTCGCCTTCGCGGCCTTGGCGTGGATCGAAAATACGCCGCCCGCAAGCACTGCGCCCTTTTCCACCTGAACGTCGCCGCAGCTCACATTGCCTTCGATCCGGCCCGTCGAGCGTACGAGGAGAAACTCCTTCACCTCGACCTTCTCGGACATCGAGCCATGGACATCGGCATCTTCCGAAGTGACATTGCCTTTGATCACGCCTGAGGCGCCGACCCGGATAGAGCGCGCGGTGACGTTGCCCTCGATGGTGCCATCGACCACGATGACGTCGGGCGCGTTGATCTCGCCTTTGATCGTGACCCCCTTGCCGATATAGGCAACGTTCGGCTCGGCAAGCCGTAACTCATTCGTCGTCATTGGACCTCTCTCCCCGCAAGTTCGACGGTTAGAACCGTGTTGCATTCGTCAGCCGACCTAAGCTGACCGAAGCGCGGCACGTTGCAAGAACCCGGTGCAATTATCCCCGCTATGCACAAAATTGTGCACAGGCTGTGCGCCGCCTTTCACGCCGAAGATCGAAGCTGCGCCCGGGGATTGGTGGGAGGATTTCGAGTCGATCCTGAGCTTTAGGTGCCAGCGCTCCCACCGGCCACGAGCCACGCGGGATCGAACCAGGTATCGGCCTCGCCGTCATAAGGCAGCCGCGTGATGTCCCAATGGTCGATGTAGGAAGCATAGGCCGTCCACACCGGAGGACCGCCGCCAATATAGACGACGCGATCGGGAAACTGCTCGAGCACGGTCTTCGGGTCCATCTGCGAGCGAATCTCGACGATGGTGCGGTGGCGATAGGCAAGTGGCGGAATCGAGGCGACCGTTCGCGGCCCCGCGATCAGCACATGCCCCCTTGTAAGATCGAAGAAGCGCGCAACGTCGGCCTGAAATTCCCAGCCTTTATTGCCTTCCCAGGGAAGCCTGCCGTTCAGCCCGAGCTGGCCGCGAAGACCGATGGCGCACATAGCGCGAACTTCAACCGCCATTTCCTCGTCCTTCACGCGATTGAGGCGAATTGTCCGGCACCTTATCGGCGGATAGCGTTTTGGCCAAGACTCATGCACATGAGGGCATGAAGCGGCGCCCTTCCCCAACCACCGACAAAAACGAGCGGCTCCGAGCCATCGGGCTGATGGTTCTCGCTACGGTCTGCTTCGCCGCGCTCGATACCACGGCCAAATATCTGGTGGCCGCGAAGCATGTTCCCGTGGCCGAAGCCACCTGGCTCCGCTTCGTCGGCCATGTGGTGTTCAGCGCTGCGGTGCTGTGGCCGTCGTTCAATTTCAGGCCGTCGCTCCGATCGAAGAAGCCCGCGCTGCAGCTGTTTCGCTCGGTGCTGATGATCGTGACCACGGGGTTCAACTTCTTCGCGCTGAAATATCTGCAGCTCGATCAGACCATCACGATTTTCTTCCTCACGCCGCTGGTGGTGGCGCTGCTGGCGGGACCGCTACTGCATGAATGGGTCGGCTGGCACCGCATGCTGGCAATCATCGCCGGATTTCTCGGCGTGCTCCTGGTGATGCATCCCGGCTTTGGCACGGTGCATTGGGCCATGCTGCTGGTGCTCGTCGCGACGGTGGGATACGCGCTCTATAATCTTGCTACGCGCTACCTCGCCGGATTCGATCCGGCGCAAGTGACGCAAACCTATACGCCGCTGGCCGGCGTGGTCCTGCTCGCGCCGCTTGCGCTGCGCGTCTGGCAATGGCCGGCGGAGGCCTGGCTCTGGGTGCTGTTCGCGTCGCTCGGATTTTGGGGCGGCCTCGGGCATTGGATGCTCATCCTTGCCCATCGGCACGCGCCCGCTTCGGTGCTCGCGCCATTTATCTATTTCGGACTGATCTGGATGAGCCTCGGTGGCTATCTCGTGTTCGGCGATGTGCCGACGCTGTGGACGTTGTCCGGCGCGGCGGTGGTCATTCTGTCGGGGCTTTATCTGCTCTCAAGGGAGCGCAAGAAGGTCGGCCCGCGCGGCGTGGGGCCCGCTTCGGATATCGCCACGCAGTAATGGCTCAGTCGGCTTCGTCTGGAGCCGACGCGTAACGACGCTTCACATCCGCAACATATCCGGCGAAGCGGCCTTCGGTAATTGCCGCGCGTGCCTTGGCCATTAGCTCTTGATAGAAGGCGACATTGGCGAAAGAGAGCAGCATAGCGCCGAGCGTCTCGTTCGAGCGCACGAGATGATGCAGATACGCCTTCTCATATTGCGCCGCCGGGCACGAACTCTCCGGATCGAGCGGCGTCGCATCCTCGGCATGGCGCGCGTTCCTGAGATTGAGCTTGCCGCCCCAGGTGAAGGCCTGACAATGCCGCCCGCTCCGTGTCGGCATCACGCAATCAAACATATCGATGCCGCGGGCGACTGCTTGCAGCATGTCCTCCGGCGTGCCGACACCCATGAGATAATGCGGACGGTCTTGCGGCAGGAGCGGTACGGTCTCGTCGAGGACTTTCAGCATCGCAGCCTGCCCCTCGCCAACCGCAAGGCCGCCGATGGCATAGCCGTCGAAGCCCATCCCGGTCAGAGCTTCGGCGCTTAGTCGGCGCAGATCGGGATAGACGCCGCCTTGCACGATGCCGAACAAGGCTTGGCCGGGCTTCGCCAGCTTCTGAAAGGCTTGTTTCGAGCGCTCGGCCCAGCGAAGCGAAAGCTGCATCGAGGCGGCGGCCTCATTATGCGTCGCCGGAAACGGGGTGCATTCGTCGAGCACCATCTGAATGTCGGCGCCGAGCAGACATTGCACCTCGATGGCGCGCTCCGGCGTCAGCGTCACGCTCGCGCCGTCGAGATGCGATTGGAAGGTGACGCCGTCCTCGTTGAGCTTCCTCAGCTTGGCGAGCGACATGACCTGATAGCCGCCGGAATCGGTCAGGATCGGGCCGTCCCAATGCATGAAGCGATGCAAGCCCCCGAGCGTGGCGATGCGCTCGGCACCGGGACGGAGCATCAGATGATAGGTGTTGGCGAGGATGATGTCGGCGCCCGCCTCGCGCACGTCCTCGGGGAACATGGCCTTGACCGTGGCACCGGTGCCGACAGGCATGAAGGCCGGCGTGCGGATTAGCCCACGCGGGGTTGCGATCTCGCCGGTTCTGGCCGCGCCGTCGTGCGATTTCAGGGTGAAGGTGAACGCTGCCATTAGGGGGTCTCCGGGCTCAGCAGGCAAGCATCACCATAAGAATAGAAGCGATAGCGCTGCTCGATCGCGTGGCTGTAAGCAGCCTTCATGGTGTCGAGGCCGGAGAAGGCGGAGACCAGCATGAACAACGTCGAGCGCGGCAGATGGAAATTAGTGAGAAGGCGGTCGACAAAGCGGAAGCGATAGCCCGGCGTGATGAAGATCCGCGTGGACCCTGAGAAGAGCTGCAGTCGGCCGTCTTCGTTCGTTGCACTCTCCAGGATTCTGAGCGACGTGGTGCCCACGGCAACGATTCTGCCTCCCCTCGCCTTCACCGCGTTCAGCGCGCTAGCGGTGTCCGCCGAGATCGAGCCCTGCTCTGCATGCATGACATGGTCCTTAGTATCGGCACTGCGTACCGGGAGAAAGGTTCCGGCGCCAACATGCAGCGTCACGAAATGACGCGAGATGCCCTTCGCCGCGAGAGCTTCCATGAGCTTTGGCGTGAAATGCAGGCTCGCGGTCGGTGCCGCGACAGCGCCTTCGTGGCTCGCAAACATGGTCTGGTAGTCGATACGGTCGCGCTCATCCGACGCCCGGCGCGATGCGATATAGGGCGGCAGGGGCATGGCGCCCAGCGTCGCGATGGCCTGGTCGAGCGCCGCGCCTGCAAGCTCAAAATCGAGCGTCACCTCGCCCTCCTCCCCTCGGGCCTCGACCGTCGCATTGAGAATGGCAACCAGGCAGACATCGCCGCTATCGCCAAAAACGATGCGGTCTCCCTGCTTCAATCGCTTCGCCGGGCGCGCCAGAGCCTGCCAGCGATGATCGTCGAGCCTCTCGATCAAAGTCACCGAGACATAAGCCACCACGCCGTCGCGTGTCCGAGTGCCATGAAGCTCGGCTGGGATCACGCGGGTGTCGTTGAAGACGAGCGCGTCTCCAGGCGCCAACAGCTCTGGAAGATTGGCAGTCATCCGATCGGCAAGAGGCGGCTCGCCCTTCGGATCGACCACAAGCAGCCGAGAGGCGTCCCGCGGGCTCGCCGGGCGCAACGCGATCATCTCCTCGGGAAGATCGAAATCGAAATCGTCGACGCGCACGGGATCGGGCGGACTTCGCCTCAAGCGGCGTCGGCCGCGACCTTTATGCTGACGATCTTGTCGGGCTTGGCCGGAGGCTCGCCGCGCGTGATCTTGTCGACATTCTCCATGCCTTCGATGACGCGGCCCCAAATTGTGTATTTGCCGTCGAGGAAGTTCGCATCGTCGAAGCAGATGAAGAACTGGCTATCACCGGAGTCGGGACTTTGCGCCCGCGCCATGGACACGGCGCCGCGTGAATGCGGCTCCTTGCTGAACTCGGCTTTCAGCTTCTGGCCAGAACCACCCATGCCGGAGCCAGTCGGATCGCCGGTCTGCGCCATGAAGCCATCGATGACGCGATGAAACACCACGCCATCATAAAAGCCTTTGCGGGCGAGCTCCTTGATCCGCGCGCAATGACCTGGCGCCAAGTCTGGCCGCATGGCGATCTTCACAGGGCCTCGCGTGGTGTCGAGGATCAAGATGTCTTCCGGCTTGCTGGTCATAATGTAGTCCTCGTTGATGGCTCTTACGGCTCGATCGTCGCCTTCTTGATGTAATCGAGCATGGGAAAATCTTTGTTCAGATAGGCGTTGCCTTCGGACTGCACGCGTCCCTGATCGGGACCCGATCCGCGCGGCGCGCCTTCGCCGTAGCCGTTATAGAGAGAGTCGACGACTTTCATCCCGGACACGACTTGGCCGAACGGCGAGAAGCCTTGACCGTCGAGGCCGACATTATTGTTGAAGTTGATGAACACTTGCGTGGTGCGGGTGTTCGGTCCGGCGGTGGCAAAGGTCATCATGCCGCGCTTGTTGCTCTGCGTCACCGGATCGTCCTTGATGTTGGCGTCGCGCCACACACTCGAGAGCTTCGGATTGCCGTTGATGCCGAACTGCACCATGAAGCCGTCGACCACGCGGAAGAACCGGTCATTGTCGAAGAAGCCGTTCTTGACGAGATTGTAGAAGCGGTCGGCGCCGTTGGGCGCCCAGTCGCGATGCACCTCGACGACGAAGGGACCTTTGCTGGTGTCGAACTTGACCTTGTAGACATCGGGCGCTTTCTCGTTGAGCGAGGCGGGATCGGACAGACCCGCTGCTTGAACGGCAGTGATGGGAAATGCAGAGATCAGTGCAACGGCAAAAGTGGCAGCAGTCCGATAAAGCATGATGGTTCCTCGCTAGAGTTCAGTTGCCGGCCGAGCCGGCGAATTTCTTCTTCAAGGCGACCGCCACCACGGGCGGGACGAAGGAAGACACGTCACCCCCCATTTCGGCAATTTGACGGACGAGGCTCGCCGCAATGTGGCGAGTTCCGGGCGAAGACGCCAAGAACACCGTCTCCATGTCCGGCGCGAGCACGGCATTCATGCCGGCCATCTGCATCTCGTAGTCGAAATCGCCGGCGTCACGAAGGCCCCGGAAGATGACGGAAGCCTTCGCCTCTTTCGCGGCTTCCACGGTCAGATTACCGAATGTGGTCAGTTCGAGGGCAAAGCCGATCTTGGCCGCGACGGGCTTCAACACTTCCGCCGCAAGCTCCAGACGCTCCGCGGCCGTGAACAGCGGGTGCTTGTCGTGATGAGTGCCGACGGCGATCACCAGCCTGTCGACGAGCTTCCCCGCCCGGCGCACGATATCGATGTGGCCGAAGGTAACGGGATCGAAGCTCCCTGGATAAAGGCCTGATCGCATGGATAAAGTGGCTCCTTGAGGTGTCGCCTTGGCGGCCGGGCAATCTCTCACCAGTAGTGACGGCTATGTCAATCGTGCTCGATGCTAGGCGCTACGCTTCGAGGGGCTCATCGTCGCCATTCTCGACGTCGGGGATATGCTCGACCGAGACGACATGCTCGCCTTCGGCGGTGTCGAACACGATCACGCCTTGTGTCGAGCGGCCGACGATGCTGATCCCCTCCACCGGAATGCGGATGAGCTGGCCGCCGTCTGTGACCAGCATGATCTGGTCGCTGTCCTCCACAGGGAAGGACGCCATCAGCTTGCCGTTCCGCTTGTTGACGACCATGGCGATGATGCCTTTGCCGCCACGTCCGGAGATGCGGTATTCATAGGCGCTCGAGCGTTTGCCATAGCCATTCTCGGAAACCGTAAGCACGAACTGTTCGTGAGCGCTGAGCTCGGCATAACGCTCAGTGCTCAGCACCACGGTCTCCGTGCTCTCCTCGGCATCAATTTCGGGCTCGGCTTCCACGCCGCCGCGACGGATGGAGTTGGCCTGGCGGATATAGGCCGCACGCTCGGCGGCTGACGCCTCGACATGGCCGAGGATCGCCATGGAGATGACCTGGTCCTTGCCTTCGAGCTTGATGCCGCGAACGCCAGCGGATTCGCGACCCTTGAACACGCGGACATCGGTGACGGGGAAGCGGATCGCCTGGCCTTCGGCGCTGGTCAGCAGCACGTCGTGGTTCTCGGTACAGATCTCGACGCCGATGATGCGGTCGCCTTCATCGAGCTTCATGGCGATCTTGCCGTTCTGGCGCACCTCAACGAAGTCAGAGAGCTTGTTGCGGCGGACAGTCCCGCCATTGGTCGCGAACATCACGTCGAGCTTCGCCCACGAGGCTTCATCCTCAGGTAGAGGCAGGATGGTGGTGATGTTCTCGTCCTTATCGAGCGGCAGCAGATTAATCAGCGCCTTGCCACGGGCCTGCGGCGCGGCGGCGGGCAATTTCCACACCGTCATCTTGTAGGCCATGCCGCGCGAGGAGAAGAACAGCACCGGCGTATGCGTATTGGCGATGAAGATGCGAGTGACGAAATCCTCTTCGCGCGTCGCCATGCCGGCGCGGCCTTTGCCGCCGCGGCGTTGCGCCCGGTAGGCCGAAAGCGGCACGCGCTTGATGTAACCCTTGTGGCTGACGGTGACGACCATGTCCTCGCGCTGGATCAGGTCTTCGTCTTCGACCTCGCCTTCCGCCTCGAGAATCTCGGTGCGGCGCGGCGTGCCAAACTCGGCCTTGATGGCCATCAGCTCGTCCTTGATGATCGAGACGATGCGGTCGCGGCTGCGCAAAATAGCGAGATAGTCGGCGATCTCGACGCCGAGCAGCTTCAATTCATCGCCAATCTCGTCGCGGCCAAGCGCGGTCAGGCGTTGCAGGCGAAGTTCGAGAATGGCGCGGGCCTGCTCCTCAGAAAGGCGATATGTGCCCTTGTCCGAAACTTTGTGCCGCGGATCGGCGATCAGCTCGACGAGCGGGATCACATCTCCAGCCGGCCAGTCGCGGGCCATCAATTGCTCGCGCGCCGTCGCAGGGTCCGGCGCTTTCCGGATCAGCGCGATGACTTCTTCGATATTGGCAACGGCTATACCGAGACCAACCAAGATGTGCGCGCGGTCGCGGGCCTTCTTCAGCAGGAACTTGGTGCGACGCCCGACGATCTCTTCGCGGAAATCGCAGAAGGCCCAGATCATGTCCTTGAGATTGAACTGCTCCGGCCTGCCGCCGATCAGGGCCACGATATTGGCGCCGAAGGTGCTTTGCAGCGTCGAGAAGCGATACAGCTGATTCAACACCACATCGGCCATGGCATCGCGCTTCAGCTCGATCACCACACGCATGCCGTCGCGGCTAGACTCGTCGCGGATGTCGGAAATACCTTCGATCTTCTTCTCGCGCACCAGCTCGGCGATCTTCTCCACCATCGTCGCCTTGTTCACCTGATAGGGAATCTCGGTGATGACCAAAGCTTCACGGTCTTTGCGGATGGTCTCCAAGTTCACGCGGCCGCGCATCAGGATCGAGCCGCGGCCTTTGTGATAGGCGCTCCTGATGCCGTTGCGGCCGAGGATCATGGCACCGGTGGGGAAGTCGGGCCCCGGTACGATCTCCATCAACTCGTCGATGGTGATGGCCGGATTGTCGAGATAGGCCATGCAGGCGTCGATCACCTCGCCTGGATTATGCGGCGGGATGTTGGTCGCCATGCCGACGGCGATGCCGCCGGCGCCATTAACGAGGAGGTTGGGGAATTTCGCAGGCAGAACCGTCGGCTCGACCAAGCGGTCGTCATAGTTGGGCCGGAAGTTGACCGTCTCCTTGTCGAGATCGTCGAGTAGGAATTGCGCGATCTTGGAGAGACGGGCTTCGGTATAACGCTCTGCGGCCGGTGGGTCGCCGTCGACGGAGCCGAAATTGCCCTGCCCGTCGATCAGCGGCACGCGCATGGAGAAATCTTGCGCCATGCGGACCAGCGCATCGTAGATGGCAAGATTGCCGTGCGGGTGGAAGTCGCCCATGGTGTCGCCGACCACCTTCGAGGACTTCATGTGCTTCTTGTTGAAGTCGAGCCCCAGCCGCTGCATGGCGTAGAGGATGCGGCGATGCACGGGCTTCAGGCCGTCGCGCACATCGGGCAGCGCGCGGCTCACGATCACGCTCATGGCGTAGTCGAGATAAGACCGCTTCATCTCCTCGATCAGGGAGATGGGCCTGATGTCCGATGGGCTTTCCGGGCCCTCCGGGATGTCGATCTTATCGTCGTCGGCCAAGGAGGTTGGGCGTCCGTTAGATTGATATGTGGGTCAAGCTTGCGCGCAGCGAGAGGGCTTCGGCCTCCCGCACTCAGCAAGAATTGCGTGCTAGAGAACTATTTCTATAGCTGATTTGCGCGCGATTCCGCAACTCAAACTTGGTCGCATTTTTGCTTATAGTTCAATTGGTTGCTTGGCCCTGTCGGCGTGCGCTGCCAGGAGGTTAAGTGCCGATTCGCCGTGAGCGGCTGAGATTCTCCACGAGAAAATTCGGAACGATCTCCAAAGCCGAACGTTGGTTGGATAGGCGACGGAGTGACGGCTCCGCCCTAACCATCCGAAGAAACCACCAAGGAGAGCATAATGAACCGCTTTCTCATTTGCACAGCCATGGGCCTGTTCCTCGGGGTGACACCTGCGCTTGCGCAGGATCAGGCGCCGCAAGATGAAACGATGAGTCCGCCGGCCATTCAGTCGCCGGACAGTCCCTCAGAGGTACCTTCCTTGATCGACAAGAGCATGTCGCCATCGACGGAGGCACCCTCTCCGCAATCGTCCGAGGGAGCGTCACAGTCGATCGCGCCGCCGGAAGAATCGGCAGTGAATGAAGCTCCGAGCGCGGGCAGCGAACAGTTTCTGAGAGCGCAGGAAAGCAACGACTATCTCGCCAGCACTCTGATCGGCGAGACCGTGGTCAATGCCAGGAACGAGACCATTGGCGACATCAATGATCTGGTGACTGACAAGAGCGGTAAGATCGTTGCCGTGCTGGTCCGCGCCGGGAGCTTCCTCGGCATCGGCGGAAAGGACGTTGCGGTGCCTTTCGAGGATCTGAACATCGCCCGTGACGCCGATAACAATCTGACCGTCTTGCTGAACATCGATCAGAATACGATCGCATCGGCACCCGACTATCAGCGGCTTGACGAGCAACAGGTCGTGGAAGGCGCGAACAAGACCGACCGCGAGGATTCTTCCCGCACCTATTAAGGTCGCAGAGTTTGTTTGAGTAGAGCCCGGTGCCTCCGGTTTGGCGCCGGGCTTTTTTATGTGGGCTTGGCGACCATCAACCAGAAAATCGCCAGCACGGACAAGAAGGCCGGCCAGCCGAGCGCGAACCAGATCCGCATTAGGCGATGATAGAGCGGCGGTAGCAAGTTCTGCCCGGAGTGCAGGGCTGCGTCGGCGAGATCGCGCATTCTGGTCTGCAAGACGATGACCGGAAGCCAGCAGGCACCGACGAGAGGATAGAGAACGATGCTCGCCCAGATCCAGGTCTGGTCCAGAGAAAAGCCCCCGAGATGGACCAGGGCGAGCCCGGTCACCGGCTGCAGGATCGCCGCGGTTGCGGTGAACACATAGTCGGCGATGACGACATGGCGAAGCGTGGTGGCGAGAGCTTCGATGTTGCCGACGCGATCGGCCATGAAAAGAAAGAATGCGATGCCGAGACCGGTGCCGAGCAGGATGGCGGCGCCCGCGATATGCAAGAACTTCACTGCGAGATAGAGGTCCAAATTCGCTCGACTGCCGTCAGGGACGCGAGCCGGTGGCTAGATCAAGACGCCGGGCCGACTGCGAACACCGAAGATAGACGCTGGCTCAAGCCCTGCAAAGTCTCGTGCAGGTGCTCGCTCACCAATTCTTTGACGGAAAGCTAGAACGGAATCTCGTCGTCGAGTTCCTTGTCGAAGGAAGCGGCGCCGCCAAGCGGGCCGGAGCGTCCGAAATCGCCGCCGCCACCACCTTGGTCACGCCCCTCGCCGCCGCCGCCGCTGGATTTGCCGTCGAGCATGGTCAATTGCGAGTTGAAGCCCTGCAGCACGACTTCCGTCGAGTAGGCGTCGGTGCCGTCCTGCTTCTGCCACTTCCGCGTCTGTAGTTGGCCCTCAAGGTAAACCTTGGAGCCCTTCTTCAGATATTGCTCGGCGATACGGGCGAGGCCTTCGCTGAAGATGACAACGCGGTGCCACTCGGTCTTCTCGCGGCGCTCGCCGCTTGCCTTGTCGCGCCAGCTCTCGCTGGTCGCCACGCGCAGATTGACGATGGGTCGCCCGTCTTGGGTGTGCCGTACCTCAGGATCGGCGCCCAGATTACCGATCAGAATGACCTTGTTTACCGACCCTGCCATCAGGCTCCCCTTTAACGCTAAAGCTCGACTGACTTATCCCGCGCGACTTGGTTCATCGCAAGGCGCCGGCCATCGTGTCCGACCTGTCCACAGGCCCCATCAGCGTTATTTGTACTTGTTTTGTTCTATTCCGTCCAGATGCGTTTCAAGCGGCCTTGAGATTTCAAATATTGCGGCCTATGGCTTAAGCCGACGACGGTGCCGGATTCGCGTTAACCGAACCTCCAGCTGGATTAGAGCATTCTCTCCGGCCTTCGAACTCTTCAGAGGGATGAAATGCAGCGTTCCGTCGATCATCGCCACCACGTCGCAAGACGCAGAATGCCAGAGCGGCGCGAAGATCCGCGCGTCAAGCGCTTCGGCTTCAGCCCGCGCCAATTGCCTTTCCTTTATGTGCTGGTTGGAAACTGGATTTTTTCGGCGGCGTTCTTCTCCGGCGTCAAACTGGTCTGGCATTGGGTGCCGACGAGTTGGAACGCCGGAGACCGCATGGCGCTCGTCGTCCAGAATTCGGTCTTCGCCATCCTTCCCGGTGTGATCGGCATCTGCATCGTGGCCGCGCAGCGGCTCGATCCGAAAATGTGGGTTGGACGTGTAGCAAAACCGCACTCCGCGCTCGATATCAACACCCGCTTCATTCTCAACACGTTCGAGCAGTTTATCGCCTTCTTCGTGGCGAATGCCGGTTTGGCACTGTATTGCCCGCCCGAGGAGGCCCGCTCGCTCATCCTGCTCACGATCTTGTTCGTAGCCGGCCGCATCCTGTTCTGGATCGGTTATCACTATAATCCCTTGATGCGCGCCTTCGGCTTCGGCATCGGATTCTATCCGACGGTCGCCGCCTTTGCCTGGCTCATGCTGATGATGGTATTCGGCATCCGTGTACCGCTCTAGGGCTTTGGCTAGCGCCCTGCCTGCCAATCTAGAATGGACTGCACCGGCCAGACCAGCATCAATACGTTGAGCGTGAGATTGTCGCGGATCATGTAGCCGACGAACAGTTCGAGCATGACGGCGATTGTGACCGTCAGCCATACCGGCGAGATCCGCGCGAAATAAAATCCGCCGATCATGAACAGCGTGTCGAACACGGAGTTGATGACGCTGTCGCCGTAATAGTCGAGCGATACGGTGGTCGCGCGATAGCGGTCGATCAACCAGCTCGAATTCTCGACGATCTCCCACGATGCTTCGATACCGGTCGCGATGATCAGCCGCATGCCGAAGGACAGACGCCGCGCGAACAACCACAGCAAGCCGTAGAAGATAAAACCATGGATGATGTGCGAGGGTGAATACCAGTCGGAGAGGTGCTGCGAATTCTCCGAGCTCATGACCACGCCGTGCCAGAGCTTGATGTAGCCGCACTTGCAGATCGGCTCGCGGCCCATGGTGAGCAGGACGACGGCCTGAAGGAGAACGATGCCGGCGACGGCAAGAAGGGTGATTTGCGTGCGGCTCAGTCTCATGGCGGAGCGCATCTATGCACATCCGCCGCCGCGCCGTCACTAGCCGAAACGAATTTCACTCACATTCAGCTCTGGCTTAGGTGGTCAGAGATCGAAATCGATCGCGGCGACCTCGTCACGTGCTTGAGCAGTATGGCGAAATCGGCCTTACCGTCGCCATTGACGTCGCCTTCGACCGTTGCATCACCGTTCTTCACGACGTAGTACAACTCGCCCTTTTTGTGGTGGAACTTAGTGGTGCCGATGAAGTGGAAGGCGTTGTCGGCGCCGCCCTTCTTGGCATCGGAGGATTGGCGGCGCTGGCGCTGACGACATGTTGTAGTCGATCCAGGTGATGACGAAACGCCCCCACGACCCGGCTTGCGGCGCAAGATTAGTGGGGATTTGCAACAGTGACTGTTGCATTCTCGACGCGTCCAAGAGGATAACTCTGAGTTGCAGCTAGCGGCCTAAGGCCCTCGATTACCGGGGAAAAACCGGCCTGTGGCAACGGCCCGCTTGAAGCCAAAGCCTTGGAGGACTAAGGCTTGCAAGGGGGGCAAAACACCCCACATCCAGGCCAAATGACATCAAAAACCATCAGCATTCGGGGCGCACGCGAGCACAACCTCAAAAACGTCACGCTCGAATTGCCGCGCGAGAAACTTGTGGTGCTGACCGGGCTCTCCGGCTCGGGCAAGTCGAGCCTCGCCTTCGACACCATCTATGCCGAGGGCCAGCGGCGGTATGTCGAGTCGCTGTCGGCCTATGCACGGCAATTCCTCGACATGATGCAGAAGCCGGACGTCGATCATATCGACGGGTTGTCGCCGGCGATCTCCATCGAGCAGAAGACCACCTCGCGCAATCCGCGCTCGACCGTCGGCACCGTCACCGAGATCTACGACTATATGCGGCTGCTCTGGGCGCGGGTCGGCATCCCCTATTCGCCGGCGACGGGCTTGCCGATCGAGAGCCAGACCGTCAGTCAAATGGTGGACCGGGTGCTGACGCTGTCCGAAGGCACGCGGCTTTATCTCTTGGCGCCGATCGCGCGCGGGCGGAAGGGCGAATATAAAAAGGAATTCGCCGAGCTGCAGAAGAAGGGCTTCCAGCGCCTCAAGATCGACGGCAGATTCTACGAGATCGCCGAGGCCCCGACCCTCGACAAGAAATACAAGCATGACATCGACGTGGTGGTGGACCGCATCGTGGTCAGGCCGGACGTGAGCGCGCGGCTTGCCGATAGTTTCGAGACGGCGCTTGGGCTCTCCGACGACGGCATCGCCATTGTGGAATTTGCCGAGGGAGCCACACGTTCTGACTCGTCCCTCCCCGTCTCGGGGAGGGAGAAGGCTGCGGCAAGTGGGCAGGCAGAGAGGATCATCTTCTCGGCGAAGTTCGCCTGCCCGGTGTCGGGCTTCACCATCGAGGAGATCGAGCCCAGGCTGTTCTCGTTCAATAACCCCTATGGAGCGTGCCCGGAATGCGACGGGCTCGGCACCGAGCTGTTCTTCGAGCCCGAGCTGATCGTGCCGGACGAGAAATTGTCTCTGGCGCGCGGCGCCATCGCGCCCTGGACGCGGACCTCCGCCACCTCGCCCTATTATCAACAGACGCTGGAAGCTTTGGCACGCGCCTACAAGCAGAAGATGACGACGCCGTGGAAGGATTTGCCGGAGGATTTCCGCAATGTGATCCTGTACGGCTC
>JANWJA010000050.1 GCA_025449615.1 Methyloceanibacter sp. | reverse complement strand
GCACGCCACGATAGGCGGACAGCGCGTCGGATTCGTAGGTGCGGCGGCCCTGGGCGTCGGCGATCAGAGGGGTCTCCGGCACGAGCTTCCGCAAATCCTTGATAATCTCGTCACGCCGCGAGAGTACGGATTGGTCCGGCTTTGGAAGTTCAATCAAGGACATACCGCATTGCCCAGCACCAACGGGGGCTCCAACCTTAACAAGGAACGACAGTCTTTCGCATGCGTTTGATTGCCGGGCAATATAGTACGGCAAAGCTCCTTTGGTTTAAGAGCAAACCGGTCAGGGACCAGGATGTCGCAGTGTTCCAGCTTTGAAGCCCTTTGAAGTCTCTGCTAGGAAATTGAGCGGCGTCGTAGAAGCGCCCAAACATAGGGAGAATTGAGATGAGGATGGTTTTTAGTCTTGCTGTTGCTGGATTGACTGTTGTCGCCCTTACCAGTTCCGCCCTCGCCGAAGGCGACGCCGCCAAGGGCAAGGCCGCGTTCGCCAAGTGCGGGATTTGCCATCAGGTTGGCGAAGGCGCCAAAACGCTGGTCGGGCCAGAGCTTAACGGCATTGTTGGGCGCAAAGCCGCATCAGTCGCGGACTATGCCTCGATGTATTCCGCAGGCATGAAGAAGCTCGGCGCCGACGGCTGGGTTTGGACGGAGGAAAACATCGACAAGTGGATTGCCGATCCCAAGGCGATGATCCCGGATTCACCGATGGCTCTGGCGTTCCCCGGCGTCCCGGATGCCGGCGAGCGTGCTGACATCATCGCTTATCTGAAGACACAGAAATAACAATCTGCCCCTAGCCGCGCCGTCACGGCGCGGCTAGGGCGCGTTTGCACTCGGGAACTTGGCGCGGAAGGATTCGATGTCGTCGAGTACTTCCTTGAAGAAGGCATCCTGATCGCCCTCTTCCTTGGCGATCTCGGTCCACGCCACGCGGAAGGCGTCCAACGCATCGTGCGGCAACGGCGCGATGCGTACGCCGTCTTTGGCGGCAAGCTCAGCGAGTGCGTCGCGCTGTAGCTTGGCGCTCGAGCCGAGCGTGGTGAGCATGCTCGCCTGGCACGCTGTTTCGATTAGCACCTGCTGCTCGGCGCTCAGCGCTGCCCATTTCTCCTTGTTGATCAGGAGTTCGAGCACGGTCTCCGGCTGGTGCCAGCCCGGCGCGTAGATCAGCTTGACGTGAGACTGCAGATCTTGGCGGCGATCGGCGGCGGGCGGATATAGTTCGGCCGCATCGATCTGATGTTTGTCGAAGGCCTCGGTCAAGGTGCCGCCGGGAACCAGCACGGTGATGGCGCCGGCGCGCGACATGACGCGGCCGCCGAGACCGAAGATGCGCATGCGCAAGCCTTTGATGTCATCCTTGATGAGGATTTCCTTGGCAAACCAGCCGGCGGTCTCAGCTCCGCCGAAGGCGCAAGGGATGACGTGAACCTTATAGCCCGCCTGGTCGTACATCTCCTGATAGAGCTTGAGACCGTTGCCGGCATAGAACCACTCAACATAGCCCGTGGCATCGAGGCCGAAGGGGAAGCCGGAAAAGAGCGAAGCGGCCGACATCTTCGCCGCCCAGAAGCTTGCGGTCGAGAAGCCGGCGGCGATGGTCCCTTGCGAGACCTTCTCCAGAATTTCCTGAGGCTGGGCCACTTCGCCCGGCTGCTTCAGGTCGAGCTCGATCGTGTCGCTCGAGAGCAGCTTGATGCGTTTGGCGAGATCGAGCGCAGGCTCGCCGAGCCCCGGCAAATGCGAGCCGTAAACCATCGCCGTTACCAGACGGATCGGCTCGGCGCGCAAGGCACCGCACTGCGACATCAGCATTATCGCCACCGCAGCATGAGCGATCGGCTTGCGCATTGTTGCCCGTCCCAAACGTTCCGAGGTTCTCGATTCAGGCGCTCGGTGCTACTCCTCTATCGTCAGCAGGAAGGGTCGGGCAAGGGGACATGACCGAAGTTTTGACAGCCGGGGCGCCGCTTGTCGGCCTGTTCGTGACCTGTCTCGTCGATTTGATCCGGCCTTCTATTGGCTTTGCGGCGATCAAATTGCTGGAGGACGCAGGCGCACGGGTCGAAGTGCCCCTTGCCCAGACCTGTTGCGGGCAGCCTGCCTTCAATTCAGGAGACCGGGCCGACGCTCAGGCGATCGCACGTCAGGTTGTCGATGTCTTCGAGGGCTTCGATTATGTGGTCGCACCCTCCGGTTCCTGCGCGGGCATGCTGAAGCTGCATTATCCAAAACTCCTTGCCGACGATCCGGCTTACGCCGAACGCGCCAAGGCACTCGCCGAAAAGAGTTTTGAGCTCACCAGATTTCTTGTCGACGTGCTTTATGTGGAGGGAGTCGACGCAACCTATGCGGCCCGAGTCACCTATCACGAGTCCTGCTCTAGCTTGCGAGAGACGGGATCGAGCTGGGCGGCCCGTCGGCTACTTCAGAGCATCAGAGGCATCGATCTGGTGGAGCTTCCAGATAGCGAGGCTTGCTGCGGCTTTGGCGGCACGTTCTCGGTTAAATATTCCGGCATTTCGTCGGCAATTGGCGAGGCCAACGCGCGCACGATCGCGGCAACGGAGGCGAGTTGCGTGGTCTCCTGCGATCTCGGTTGCCTGATGCAGATCGCAGGCAAGCTTTCGCGCGACGGAAAAAAGATCCAGGCGCGCCATATCGCCGAGTTGTTGGCCAACATGATCGAGGCGGCACCGATCGGCGGGGAGCGGATTTAGCCATGACCGCGCTCGCCTCCGACTTCAAAGCCAATGCGGCGAAAGCTCTGGCCGATGCCGAGCTGCAGCGTGCACTCCTCAACGTCAAGCGTGGCTTCGTCCAGAAGCGGGTCGATGCCAAGGCGAGACTGCCCGAATTCGACACTCTTCGCGACGAGGCGCGCGCGATCAAGCTGCACACGCTGTCGCATCTCGATCTCTATCTCGATTATTTCGAGCGGAAGGTCGCCGACAGCGGCGGCCAAGTGCATTTTGCTCCAACGGCTGCAGATGCGCGCGAGATTATCCTCAAGCTCTGTCGCGATGCGGACGCCAAGCTAGTCACCAAGGGCAAGTCAATGGTCTCAGAGGAGATCGGGCTCAATGCCTGCCTGGAGGAAGCCGGCATCGAAGCCGTCGAAACCGATCTCGGCGAATATGTCGCGCAGATGCGCAATGAGGCGCCGAGCCACCTTATCGCGCCGATCATCCATCTGAACAAGGAAACCATCGCGGAAGATTTCAGGCGTTCGCATGAAGGTCTAGCCGCAGACCGCACGCTTGGCAGCGCCGCCGATCTCGTCGCCGAGGCGCGCGCGGTGTTGCGGCAGAAATTTCTTGCCGCCGATGTCGGCATCACCGGCGCCAATTTGCTGATCGCCGAGACGGGCACGTCCGTGGTCGTGACCAATGAAGGCAACGCCGACCTGACGCAGACGCTGCCAAAGATGCATATCGTGATCGCCTCAATCGAGAAACTCGTGCCGACGCTGGAAGATGCCTGCACGATCTTGCGGCTCCTGGCGCGGTCGGCCACCGGCCAGGAGATCACCACCTACACAACATTCGCCACGGGTCCGCGGCGCGAAGGCGACGCAGACGGCCCAAGCGCCTATCACGTCGTCCTGCTCGACAACGGACGGAGCGAGATGCTGGGCGGAAGCTTCAACGACATGCTGTCGTGCATTCGCTGCGGCGCCTGCCTCAATCATTGCCCGGTCTATGCGACGATCGGTGGGCACGCTTACAGCTCGCTCTATGTCGGGCCGATGGGTGCGGTGTTGACGCCGGCTCTCGTTGGCATCGACCACGCGCGAGATTTGCCAAATGCTTCGAGCCTTTGCGGGCGTTGCGAGGATGTGTGCCCCGTGCGCATTCCGTTGCCGTCGATGTTGCGTGCCTGGCGGGAACGCGACTTCGCGCGCGGCAATCCAAAATTCAGAGAAAAAACGGCCCTCAAACTCTGGGCTTATGCCGCGAAGCGCCCTCGACTCTATCACGCGCTTTCGGGCGCGGCCGTGAAGCTGCTCGCATTGCTTGCCGGAAGGTCAGGAAAGCTAAGTTGGCTTCCCTTCGCCGGCGCCTGGACGCGAAATCGCGACCTTCCTGCCCCGGAAGGCGAGACCTTCCACCAGCTCTACGCAAAGAGGACTCAAGAGTGAGCGGGTCGCAAGCGAATCGGAAAAAGGTGCTGGAGAGCATCAGGACTACGCTCGGCGCGAACGCTCCCGATAAGTGGCGCGAAGCGAACGTGCGGCATCGGCTGGTGACGCATCCGAGCGGAACCATCCCTGCCCGCTCGCTCGGCAATCGCGAAGCCGGTCTCGCCCTCTTCAGCGGCATGTTGGCGAGCCAAGGCGCCGAAGTGACCCGGGTCCGCGATCCCGAAGGCGTGGTCAAAGCCATCGCTGCCTATTTAGCGAAGCACGAGCTTCCCAGCGAGCTCCGCCTCAGCGAAGAGCCGGTTCTCGTCACCCTACCCTGGCTGCTCGCGCCCAAGCTCACGCAGACTTACGGTGAGCCGTCGGCTTCAGACGCAATCGGCCTCTCGCGGGCGATCGCAGGCGTCGCGGAGACTGGGACTTTGTTTCTGGTCTCGGGCGCGGGCAATCCAACCAGCCTGAATTTCCTGCCCGAGACGCATATCGTGATGGTGGATGAGGGCGATATCGTCGGCTGTTACGAGGAGGCTTGGGGCAGGTTACGAGCGCTCTATGGGGAAGGTACTCTGCCGCGGACCGTCAATTGGATCAGCGGACCATCGCGCACAGCCGATATCGAGCAGACCATCATCAGTGGCGCGCATGGCCCAAAACGGCTGTTCGTCGTCATTTTGGATGAGCGAAGCCCTTGAGCTTCAAGGCTTTCCGGGCCTTAAGCTGCCAGTCCCGCAATTGCTTCCGTTGGCGCTAAGCTTCAGATATGGTGCATCGCTCGCTGATTAACACTTGTTGCGCAACGACTTCCGGGGGTTCGGTCTCTTGGGGACGGGTCTAGGCCGGCCGGCAGGCCGAGTAGCCGTTTGGCTCATCGAACGTCCGCGTTGGTTTAAGCGGATCTTCCTCATGGCCAATGACATGGCGATGCTCAGCATCGCCTTGTGGGCCGCCTATTCCTTGCGCCTCAGCCACGCCTATGTGCCCGACTCGACGACGATGTGGGCGCTGCTGGCGGCCGCGCCCTTGATCGGCGTCATCACCTTCCATATGCGCGGGCTGTACAAGCTCGTCACGCGCTTCATCGGCCCTTCCGGCACGACGCGGATTTATATCGCCGTCGTCATCGCCGTGTTGATCTGGGCGCTCGTCGTCTTGATGAGCGGGGTGAAGGGGCATCCGCGTTCGGTCGTGGTCATTTACGGACTCATCGCGGCGGGTCTGATCCGGGTGAGCCGGCAATGGGCGGCGGCGCTCCTGCTTCATGTCGCCCCACAACACAAGCCGGTCAGCTTGGACGAGCGCAAGAACGTTATCATCTACGGCACCGGCGCGATGGGCATTCAACTGCTTCGCGCGTTGAACGAGACCGGGCAATATCGCACTGTCGCCTTCATCGACAATGACCCCTCGCTCGCGGGCCAGGTGGTGCACGGGGTCAAGGTGGTGCGGGCGAACAAGATCGCCAAGTTGATCAGCCACGAGAATGTCAAAGAGGTGATGCTGGCGTTGCCGTCGACGCTCCGCAACGAGCGCCGCGCGGCGATCAAGGCGCTGGAGCCCTACCCGGTGCAAGTGAAAACGCTGCCAGCGCTTGAGGAGATCGCGTCGGGACGCGTCGAGGTGAGCGATCTCCGGCCGATCGATGTCGAAGATCTGTTAGGCCGGGATCCCGTGGCGCCCGACAAAGAGCTACTGCTCGCCCATGTCCGCGACAAGGTGGTGATGATTACCGGAGCCGGAGGTTCGATTGGCTCGGAGCTTACGCGCCAGCTTCTGATGCTCGGTCCGAAGGCACTGGTGCTGTTCGAGCTATCAGAGGTGGCGCTCTATGAGATCGAGATGGAGATCGAGGAATTTCTCGACCGGCACAATAAGAAGCCTGACGCAGTCGAACTCGCCAAGACCGAGATCGTCCCCGTGCTCGGTTCCGTGCTCGACCGCAAGCTGGTGGCCAGGACCATTCGCAATTTCGGCGTCGAGGTGATCTATCATGCCGCGGCCTATAAGCATGTCCCCATCGTCGAGCAGAACCCGTTCGCCGGCGTGCAAAACAATACGTTCGGCACGCTGGTGCTCGCCGACGTGGCCAAGGAACTCAAGGTAGAGCGTTTCGTGCTCGTCTCATCCGACAAGGCGGTGCGGCCCACTAACGTGATGGGGGCGAGCAAGCGGCTGGCCGAGCTTATCCTGCAAGCGCTGGCGCTCGAGGACAAGCCTGGCACCATCTTCACCATGGTGCGGTTCGGTAACGTGCTCGATTCTTCTGGTTCGGTGGTGCGGCGGTTCCGCACGCAGATCAAGAACGGCGGCCCGGTGACCGTCACGCATAAGGACATCATTCGCTATTTCATGTCGATCCCGGAGGCCGCGCAGCTGGTGATCCAGGCCGGAGCGATGGCGAGCGGCGGTGAAGTGTTCGTGCTCGACATGGGCACGCCGGTGAAGATCGACAATCTCGCCCGCACCATGATCAAGCTGTCCGGGCTTGAGGTCCGTGACGAAGAGAATCCGGAGGGCGATATCGAAATTGAATATGTCGGTTTGCGGCGCGGCGAGAAGCTCTATGAGGAGCTTTTGATCGGCGAGAACACCACCGAGACGACGCATCCTCGCATCTTCAAGAATTCGGAGCCGGTGATGGCATACGAGGATCTGATCGCCGCGCTAGAGCGCCTCGACGAGGCCATTCAGAAATCCGACGATGCCGAACTGCAAGATATGCTCCGCGCCACCGTCGAAGGCTATGCGCCGGGCGGCACCGGCCTGCAAATTTCGTCGAAGGACGAGTGGCAGCCGGTCTCTCGCACGCTACACTAGGCGACCGCGTCGATGCCCGTCGCGCTAGCGGTGGCAATTCTGGTGGTCAGCGCTGCCCTCACCATCGTTCTCATTCTCGCCATCGAACCTTTGCTTGTGCGCTACGTGATGGCGACGCCGAATGCGCGCTCCTCGCACGCGATCCCGACGCCGCAAGGCGGAGGCATCGCGGTGATGCTGGCGGTGATCGTGGTTTGCGGATTGGTGCTGCTGCATGTCCCTGGGATCGCCGATCGCATCGCGTTACTGCAGGTGTTGGTGGCCGCATTCGGGCTCAGTGTGCTGGGACTTACAGACGATGCACGCGCGTTGTCTGTGCCCGGGCGGTTCATCGGACAGGCATTGGCGGCCCTGATCGTGATTTTCAGCCTGCCGCCGGGGTTGGCTTTTTTTCCAGATTTTCTTCCGCTTGCGATCGAGCGGGCGTTGCTCTGCATCGGCGTCATTTATTTCGTCAACGCGGTGAACTTTCTCGACGGCATCGACATGATCACGGTGGCGCAAACGGTGCCGATGACGCTCGGCGCGGCAATCCTTACCGGGCTTGGGTATTTGCCGACCTCCGCCGGCGTGCTGGCGCTCGCGCTGCTTGGCGGCATGATCGGTTTCTCTCCCTTCAACAAGCACAAGGCCAAGCTCTTTCTCGGCGACGCCGGAAGCCTGCCGATCGGGCTCTGCCT
>JANWJA010000049.1 GCA_025449615.1 Methyloceanibacter sp. | reverse complement strand
GTCGCGAGCAAGAGCGACAGCACCTTCAAGCCATTCAGGTGGACATAATCTTCGATGATCTCGCCCAGGCCGATGCGCATATGGATAGCGGCAGAGATGACAAAGGCCAGCATCACAATGGCGACGAGGGGCCGCGAGAAGTAGAGCCGCATCTCGTCATAGCCGACGCCGATATGAGTGGCGATCGACAGCACGACGAAGAGGGTGAGGGGGACATTGGCGATCGCCGTCAGCCGCTGCCTCCAGAAGGTCTCGGTGCCGCGATGCGCCGCACCCAAACCCCGAACATTGCGCAGGGGTGTGGCCATTAGAGGCTCCCCCTGATGCAGTAGCCTACGAGCCAAAGCAGGATAGTCAGCGTGATCGAGCCGAGCAGCGTGCCCCAGGCAAAAATCTCGATGCTCTTCTTGTCGAGACCGGTGCCGGTATCCCAGATCAGATGGCGGATGCCGCCGAGCATATGGAGGATCAGCGCCCAACTGAAGAGAAACAGCAGCAAGCGGCCGGGGATGCTCGCGAAGAAGGCCTCGGCATGCCAGAATTGCTGCGGGCCCGCGGCGAGCGCGATCAGCCACCAGGCGAGCAGGCAGAAGCCGATGGCAAGCGAAGCTCCCGTGATGCGATGCGCGATCGACATCATCATGGTGAGCATCGGCCGATAAATCTGTAGATGCGGCGAGAGCGGGCGCCCCGCCTCGACTTTGCCCTGACTCATTGGCGTTCGTTTCAGTTATTGCCCAGACGAGTCCTCTCATAACCCACTCGCCCTAATGGGGCAATCGAGGCCGTTTGCCGCGCTCATGCCCTGCAAGGGCGTCATGCCCGGACTTGATGCGGGCATCCATGCTGATGCGTCTCAGCGTGTTGAAGCGCCAATGGAGTGGATTGCCGGGTCAAACCTGGCAATGACGAGAACCGTGGCTAACGAGTAACCACGCCGCAGGCGATGCGGTCGCCCGCATTGCCCGCCGGGTCGGTCTTATAGTCATCGGCGCCGGCGTGCACGATCACTGCGGAGCCATCGTTATCCAGAAGTCCCGCATCGCCGTCGAGGCTGACCAGCGTATTCAGGATCTCGACTTGCAGCTTGCCGCTGTCGGGCACGTGGAGATTGGGCATGTCGCCTGAATGAGGACCTTCCAAGTTCATCATGCCGTGCTGGGTGTGATCGGGATTGAAATGAGGTCCGGCAGACTTGAAATCCGGCGGCTCGCATTCGCCGGTCGTATGGACATGGAAGGCATGCTCGCCTGGCGCGATCCCGGTGAGGGTGACGTTCATCAACACGCCGTCTTGGGTTCGGGTCAGCGCCACCTGGCCGACCTCTTTGCCGTCTTTGTCTTTGAGGGCGGCAGAGGCGGTATCGGCGGCAAGGGCAGGCGAGGCGGCAAAGGCAAGAACTAACGCTGAAATAAGCAAAACTGATCTGTGTGCCATTGAACGCTCCTCTCGACATGCTGTCATCGTCCGCGAATGCGGACGATCCAGTAACCACCGCATCCACGTTTTGGTTCGACTGTCCGAGCGTACTGGATGCCCGCCTTCGCGGGCATGACAATCGGAAGCGGCACTAACGCGGCAAGGCCACCCAGTAATCCATGTCGAGCACGACACCGTCCTCGAGGCTGCCGTCGGGTTTGACGCCGGGGAAGTCGGCGCAAGAGCGATCCTTCACGGCGAAGGTGCGCAGACGTAACGCACCCATGTCGCTCTGTCCCGGCAGCTCGGCTTTGCCGGTGATCTCGCTCCAGGCATAGATGGTGTCGCCAGCGAACGAGGGTGCGGCGTGACGCGCGCCGTTCAGGCCGAGCACGTGGAAGGCATTGGCGAGGCCATTGAAGCTCAGACTCCGAGCAATCGAGATGATGTGACCGCCATAGACGAGTCTCCGGCCGAACCTGGCCTTGCTCTCGATATGCTGATTGAAATGCACGCGCGCGGTGTTCTGGAACAGGCGGGTGGCGACCTGATGCTCGGCTTCTTCGATGGTCTGGCCGTCGACATGGTCGATCTTCTCGCCGACCGTATAATCCTGCCAGCGCCGCTTCGAGCCCGCGAGCGCATAGTCGTAAACTTTGAGATTGAGCTTCGGCAGCGCGGCGCCGAGCTGCTCCGGATCGACGGAAGATGCAAGCTTCGGCACCACAGTCTCGGGCGCCGGGGAATTCTCGTCGCGCTTGTTCACCATCACCCAGCGCGCATAGCTCAGCACCGGCTCGCCATGCTGATTGCGCCCGGTGGAGCGCACATAGACCGTGCCGCTCTTCTTGTTGGAGTTCTCCTTCAGCCCGATCACTTCGGAGGTCGAAGCGAGCGTGTCGCCGGGATAGACCGGCTTTAGGAAGCGGAACTCGGCATAGCCGAGATTGGCGATGGCGTTGCGGGAAATGTCGGGAACGGTCTTACCGATCACCATGTGGAAGACGAGGAAATCGTCGATGGGCGCTTCCGGGTAACCGATCGATTTGGCGAAGGCGTCGGAGGACTGCACGGCGAAGCGCGAGCCGTAGAGCGCGGTGAAGAGACTCACATCTCCCACCGTCACGGTGCGCGGTGTCGAGTGGACGATGTGCTGGCCGAGGCTGAAATCTTCGAAATAATTGCCGATGATGGTGCGGCGGTCGGCTGATGCATCGTTGATCATGGTGTGGCGAATTTCAATCCGATAATTGATGCAATCAAAGCGGCAATGAAGAAAAGCCCGAGTGGAGTGGTAGGCTCGTTATAGGCGAAGATACCGAACAGCACCGCGCCGACGGCGCCGATGCCGGTCCAAATCGCGTAGGCCGAGCCGACGGGGATCTCGCGCGTGGCGAGGGTGAGAAAGTAGAGACTGACCAGCCCCAGCACGGTGACGATGACGCTCGGCCAGAATTTGGTAAAGCCGTCCGCCGGCTTCAGCGCGGCGGCGAAGCCGATCTCGAACAGGCCGGCGAGCGCGAGATAAACCCAAGCCATGGCGGCGCGAAATCCCTTGGTGGTAGGATCAGGCTTGAAAGCGGGACCGCCTCAGGCCTCAATAGGCGCGCACCATAAGGAAAGGCTAGGGGGCTGTCACCCCCGGCACCGAAAGCGAGGCGCACAAACGAGAATGGCGGCGCCGCTTTCGCGGAACCGCCATTCTTTCAAATCCGTCTAGAACGACGCTAAATTAAGCGCGGTCCAGCTCGGCCGGGAGGTAGCTCGTCACTTCCATACCAGCCTCAGACTCGGTGATTTCGGGTTTCAGCCACTCTTTCATGGGTCGTCTCCTTCGGTGAACTTGAGCCCTGAATATGCGCTGTCGCGATGAGTAGCGCATGAAGCGTCCATGAAAGGCCGGTGAATGCCACATTAAGAAATTCTGACAGGAAGGGCTGGCAATCCGGGCCAAAATCTAGGTTTTTTGGATCTTGCGACCCTCCTATTTGAACAGAACCAGGGCCTTATCGACTGTAATCCAGATGCCCCAAAGCAGCGGAATCCCGACAGGGAGCCAAAGCAGCGGAGTTGGGTTGAGCCGCCTGGGGCTGAGCACGATGCCCGCCAGCCAGACGGCAAGGCCAATCCAAAGCAGGAAGGGCGAATAAGCGAGCGTGCCGGTATCGGCGGCGGTCTGGCAGGGGAGAACGAGGCAGGGAAAGGCTCCGCTGAAGCCGCCGACCTTGGTGTAGTAGGTAATCCACCACACCACGGCGACGGCGACCAACGACACGCCGATCGGCTGCAACAGACTAATGCCGGGCCTGGTTTCCTCGGTGCCTTGGGAGCGAGTCGCGGCACCGGTTCGAACTACGGCGGACTTGGTCTGGAGCGCTTCCACCTCTTCCTTGGACATGAACCATTTCTTGTCGAGCGGCTTGATCAGGAGGTTGGCCATGAAGCCGGCCACGAGCAATCCGGCAAGGACATAGAAGATCGGATGGTAGAGCTGGTCCGGCGCGATGCCGGCAGCCTTCCTCGAATCGTGCATGTAGTTGACGATGACTGGGCCGACGATGCCGGCGGTGGACCACGCGGTGAGCAGCCGGCCATGAATGGCGCCGACAAATTGCGTGCCGAACACATCGGCCAAATAAGCGGGGATGGTGGCGAAGCCGCCGCCATACATCGAAGCGATCAGGCAGAAGGCGGCGGCGAACAGCGACAGCATGCCAAGCGTGGCCAGCGTTGGGGCCGCGGCGTAGCAAAGGAAGCCAAGCGTGAAGAAGAGGAAATAGGTGACCTTGCGGCCGATCTTGTCGGAGAGCGAGGCCCAGAAGAAGCGGCCGGCGATATTGAAGAGCGAGAAGAGGCCGACAAAAGCCGCGCCGACAAGAGCGGCTTGCGCCTTCTGAGCGTCACTGAACTGGGCAAAGCCGACGGACGGATCGCCGAACAGATGTCCGCCGAAGGTCTCCTGCAACATCGGGGAGGCTGCGCCGATAATGCCGATGCCGGCGGAGACGTTGAGGCAGAGCACAGCCCAGATCAGCCAAAATTGTAGAGTCTTGTGCGCATCTTTCAGATGCACATGGCCGGTGGCGATCATCGCCTTGGTATTCGCCGGTGGCGTCCAACCGGCCGGGCGCCAATCGGAGGTGGGAAGCCTGTAACCAAACGCGCCCCCGAGCATAAAGACAAAATAGATTGCGGCGAGCGCGACGAAAGTCTCCCACACGCCGACGGACGTGGGCGTGGCAAAATAATTCATCAGATAGGTGGCGAGCGGCGAGCCGATCATGGCCCCGCCGCCGAAGCCCATGATGGCCATGCCAGTTGCCATGCCGCGGCGATCCGGGAACCATTTGATCAAGGTGGAGACCGGCGAGATATAGCCGAGGCCGAGACCGCAGCCGCCGATGATGCCGGAGCCGAGCCACATCAGCCAGAGTTGGTGAATGTACACGCCGACCGCGGAGATCAGGAGGCCGCTGCACCAGCAGAGTGCCGCGACGAACGCAGCTTTGCGGGGTCCGACGCGCTCGAGCCAGCCGCCCCAGATCGCGGCCGAGACGCCGAGCAGCACGAAGAACAGGGTGTACATCCAGCCGAGATCGAATTGCGTCCAGTCGCAATCGGTGGCGAACAGAGCATGACCGGTGATGGCGAGCTTGCCGAAGAAGGTGGTGGCATCGCCGGGGCAGGGGATCGGCTTGCCATCGCCTTGCGCCACGCCGAGCGCGCGGCCCAAGGGGAGCCAGAACACGCTGAAGCCATAGGCCATGCCGATGCAAAGATGAATGGCAAGGGCGGCGGGCGGCACCAGCCAGCGATTATAGCCGGGCTCGGCGATGATCCGTCGTTTGTCGAGAAGTCCGCCGAGTCCATCGGCGGTCGTTGCGCTCGCCATTTCCGGTTTCCCCCATAGGCCTCTATCGGGCCTTCATTGCTTGCAGCAATTTGAACGCGGACGGCCTCGACCGCAAGACAATCGGGAAAGAAAAAATTGCTATGAATCTGTCACACTCAGGCGACGATGGGCTTTCGAGGACGAAATTGCCACAGCCGAGGAGAGCAAAATGAAAAAGCTCAGTGCACGCAATCAGTTGAAGGGAAAAGTGGTAGAGGTCCGCAAAGGACAAACCACGGCCCATGTCCGCGTCGACATCGGTAACGGCGTGATCGTCACGTCCTCCATCACCAACGAAGCTGTTGACGATCTCGGGCTTGCCAAAGGCGACGATGTGTTCGCCGTGATCAAAGCGTCAGACGTGATGATCGGAAAATGAGACGAGACGGACTCCGTCTCATCCGATCTGGGATAGGACGAAGTCCTGAATCGACTGCTGAGCTCTAGGCTGCGCTCTTCTTGAATTTTGCGGCCTCTTCCGAACCCTTGGTGGCGTCGCCCGCGGTATAAGAATGCGCGCCGGTGCCGGCGAGCTTGCCTTTGTCAACGATCAGATATTCGGTGCGGATCGGCTTCTTGGCGAAATAGCTCTCCAAGATCTCGCGCGTGCCTGCGGCGTAGCGGGCTTGCGCCGAGAGCGAGCTGCCGGAGATATGCGGCGTCATGCCGTGATGCGGCATGGTGCGCCAAGGATGATCCTTCGGCGCCGGCTGCGGGAACCAGACGTCGCCGGCATAGCCTGCGAGCTGTCCGCTCTCCAGCGCGCGCACAATGGCGTCGCGATCGCAGATCTTGCCGCGGGCCGTGTTCACGAGATAGGCGCCGCGCTTCATTTTGCTGATCAGTTTGTCGTTGAACATGCCCTCGGTCTCTGGATGCAACGGGGCGTTGATGGTGACCACATCGCAAACCTTAACGAGCGACTCCACGTTGGGGTGGTAGGTCAAGTCCAACTCCTTCTCGACCTTCTCCGGCAGTCGGTGCTTGTCGGTGTAGTGCAGCTTCACGTCGAAGGGCTTCAGCCGCTTCAGCGCCGCAAGGCCGATGCGACCCGCCGCGACCGTGCCGATATTCATGCCCTCGAGGTCGTAGGAGCGCTCGACGCAATCGGCGATGTTCCAGCCGCCCCTCACCACCCAGCCGTAGGACGGAATGTAGTTCCGCACCAGCGCCAGGATCATCATGACGATATGCTCAGACACGCTGATCGAGTTGCAGTAGGTGACCTCGGCGACGGTGACGCCTTTGTCCATCGCGGCTTGAAGATCGGTATGGTCAGAGCCGATGCCGGCGGTGATGACGAGCTTCAGATTCTTCGCCTTGTCGAAGCGCTCTTTGGTCATATAGGCCGGCCAGAAGGGCTGCGAGATCACGATTTCGGCGTCGGGCAGCTCTTTCTCGAAGGTGGAATTTGGACCGTCCTTGTCGGAGGTGACGACAAGCGTGTGACCGGCCTTCTCCAGAAATTTGCGAAGCCCGAGTTCGCCGGAGACGCTGCCGAGCAGTTGCCCTGGCTTGAAGTCGATGGCGGTCGGGGTGGGCGTGGTCTGGCCGTCGGGGTAATGATCAATCTTGGGAATATCGTCGCGGGCGTAATTCTTGGGATAGCCGTCGACTGGATCGTCGTAGAGAACGCAAAGAACTTTGGCCATGGTCAACTCCTCTTGGTGTGACGCAAGGGAGCGGAGCGCGCACAAAGTTTACGCGAGCCAGTTGTGAACCGCTCCCCCGTGTCGTGACAATTTGGAAGCAGGTTGGCGCGTTGGTGGCGCCTGCTCCATCCTTGTTTAACGTTTCCTGTGCCAGCGGGCGCGAATAACGATCGCGTCTCATTTGCTGGGCAGGCTCAGCATCGTCGTCGCGACGTAAGAATCAAGTAGACGCCCGCGAATGCTCGATCAGGTTCCCCGATCAAGGCCTCCGTGCGACATTTGCGTCCGACTGTCCGGCTAGACAAACTCGGGCGGGCCTGGAATGTTCCCGCGCAGAGGACAAGATGACTGCCGATTTACCCCGGGTCTTGAAGGAAGGTTACCGCCGGTTTTTGCGTGACCGGCATGCGCCGGAGCGCGGCCGCTATATCCAGCTGGCCGAGCTCGGACAATCGCCGGCCGCCACGGTGATCGGCTGTTGCGACGCGCGAATCGACATTGCGGCGATCTTCGATGCCGAGCCGGGGGAACTGTTCATTGTGCGCAATGTGGCCAATCTGGTGCCACCTTACGAGCCCCAAGGCAAATTCCACGGAACCAGCGCCGCGCTGGAATTCGCCGTGCAAGAGTTGAGGGTCCCCAACGTTATCGTGCTCGGACATTCCCATTGCGGCGGCATCGACGCCTACCGGACGAAGCCTCGCCCCAAATCCTTCGACTATAGCTTCGTCGGGAATTGGCTGACATTGCTGGACGATCTCAAGCTAGTCGAGAGCGACCGCTTCACCTACGGCGAGGAGACGGCATTTGAGCTTGCCGGTGTCAGGTCGTCACTCGCCAAGCTTCGCACGTTTCCGTTCATCGAAAGGCCTTTGGCGGATGGCCTGCTCCAGCTGCACGGGCTGCATTTCGATCTCGGCAGTGGAATGCTGCTCATGCTCGACGATGAGACCGGAAAATTCGTCGATCTGCGCGAAGACTAGGCGTTACCTGCTCGAGCGCGAGGCCGACGAGCCTCCGCCCTTATGCAGCCTTCTTCAACAGATTGCGGTTGATGATGAGTTCGGCGATCTGCACCGTGTTGAGCGCGGCACCTTTGCGCAAATTGTCCGAGACAACCCAGAACGACAGGCCGTTGTCGAGCGTCTGGTCCTCGCGGATGCGGCTGACATAGGTGGCGTAATCGCCGACGCATTCGATCGGCGTCATGTAGCCGCCGGGCTCATGCTTATCGACGACGAGCACTCCAGGCGCCTCGCGCAAGACCTCCCGCGCCTGCTTCGCCGTGATTGGGTTCTCGAACTCGACATTGACGGCTTCGGAATGACCGACAAAGACCGGCACGCGAACGCAAGTCGCGGTGAGCTTGATCTTGGCATCGAGGATCTTCTTGGTCTCCGCCATCATCTTCCATTCCTCCTTGGTCTGGCCGTCTTCCATGAAGACGTCGATGTGAGGAATGACGTTGAAGGCGATCTGCTTGGAGAACTTGCTTGGGGTCGGCGCCGCCGTGGTGAAGATGCCCTTGGTCTGATCCCAAAGCTCGTCCATCGCCTCTTTGCCGGCGCCGGATACGGACTGGTAGGTGGCGACGACGACGCGCTTGATCTTGGCCGCGTCATGCAGCGGCTTCAGCACGACGACCAGTTGCGCTGTCGAGCAATTCGGATTGGCGATGATGTTCTTCTTGCGGAAGCCTGCGACGGCGTCGGCATTCACCTCAGGGACGATCAGCGGCACGTCAGGGTCCATGCGCCAGCACGAAGAATTGTCGATGACGACGCAGCCTTGCACTCCGATCTTTGGCGACCATTCCTTGGACACGGCCGAGCCCGCCGACATTAGCGCGAAGTCGACACCACGAAAATCGAAATTCGCCAGGTCCTGGCATTTCAGCCGCTTGTCGCCGAACGACACCTCGACGCCCATCGATTTCCGCGAGGCGATGGCGGACACCTCGTCTGCCGGAAATTGGCGCTCTTCGAGGATGTTCAGCATCTCGCGCCCGACATTGCCGGTCGCGCCGATGACGGCGACTTTGTAACCCATGACCAACTCCCGATTTTCGCGTGGAAATGCCACGCGGGCTTGCGGCCCATGTATTGGAAGGAGGGCCGAAAGTAAAGGATCGGGGTGTGCCGGGAGCCCTAATAACGCGACGAGGTGGTCCGTATCAGCGCCGATTGTCGAGGGCGTAGGCGCCCGGTCCAGCACCCGCCAGCACCAGGAAGCCGCCGGCGATGGTGATGTTCTTCATGAAGTTGATCATCTGCATCATGTCGCCCGGCTGGTAGTGGAATATGATCCCGGCGAGCACGGTGAAGCCCGCGAGCGCGATCGCGGCATAGCGAGTCCACAAACCCAGAAGAACACAAAGACCGCCGCCGGCTTCGGTCAGAATCACCAGCGGCAAGAGAACCGCAGGCACGCCGCTCTGGGTCATGTGCTCGGCTGTCCCCGCATAGCCGAAAATCTTGCCGATGCCGGCCTGGATAAACATCCCAGCCAGCAACACGCGGCCGGCGAGCTTGAGATAGGGGGAGGCGGCGTCCATGTGTGATCCCTCTTGTTGTGTAGATCGCTATTCGTTCGGCTTGGCGCTTGGGAGTTCGTTTTTCACTTCGGCGCATTTCTTGGTGCGGAACTCGTTGACCATGCGCACGACTTCAGGCCCGAGCACGTTCGACGAATTGTCGAGCGCGGTGCCACCATAGACCAGCGGATAGACGAAAAGCGGCGCGGTGGCGTTGCCCCAGTTGAGCGCGGCTTCGACCGCCTTGCCATCCTTGAATCTCACTTTCGGTGTCATTGCGACTTCGACCACGTAAGGCTCGCCCTCCTTCTTCTGGAAGAGCTTGCAGCTCACCTTCTGCGTCGGCAGCACGGCCTCATGCTCGCCGTCGCCCATGGCATTGGCTAGCGGCGCGCGCTTCACTTCAAGCTTCGATTGGCAGACCGCCTTGCCCCAGGGCCATTGGATTTGGCCGCCGAGCATCTTGACAATGTCCTCCTCGCGCCAGGTCTTGACGATGTCGCAGGCAACGTCGTCGCCTTGCGGATTTTTTGTCGCCAAGATATCGCAAATCTTGTTCTTGCAGGCCTTGCGCGCTTCTTTCTCGGCCTTCTCCTCGGGCGTCAGCACGCGCGTGTCGGCGGCATTGGCGGGCTCGGGCGTCGCGGCGGGTTCGGGCAGAGGGGTCGCGTCTTGCGCCTGCGCGCAAAGACAGGCGGCGAAAAAAGCGGCGAAAGCTGCGATCGAGACACGCGTCAGCGTCATGATTTCCTCCGCCTATCTTCTCGTTGCGGCGGAATATGGGCTTGCACGTTTCAGCTGTCCAGAGCGGCCAGGATGGCCTTGCCCATCTCGGCGGTGGAGACGGTCTTGCAGCCTTCTTGCTTGATGTCGGCGGTGCGGAGACCTTGGTCCAGCACTTTCGAGATGGCAGCCTCGATCCTGTCGGCGGTCGCGCCGGAATCGAAGGAATAGCGCAAGCACATGGCGAAGCTCGCGATGGTGGCGATGGGGTTGGCGATGCCGCGTCCCGCAATGTCGGGGGCCGAGCCATGCACCGGCTCGTAGAGTGCGCGGCGGCGGCCTTGCGCATCCGCGGCGCCGAGCGACGCCGAGGGTAACATGCCGAGCGAGCCCGTGGCCATCGCCGCTTCGTCCGACAGCATGTCGCCGAACAGATTGTCGGTGACGATGACGTCGAATTGCTTTGGATTGCGCACGAGCTGCATGGCGCAATTGTCGGCGAGGATGTGCTGCAGCGTCACGTCGCTGTAGCGTTCCTTATGCAGCCGGGTCACCACCTCGTTCCACAGCACGCCAGTCTTCATCACGTTCCGCTTCTCGGCGGAGTGGACCTGGTTGCGGCGTTTCCGCGCCAACTCGAAGGCGACGCTCGCGATGCGCTCGATCTCGTAAGTGTCGTAGACTTGCGTATCGACGGCGCGCTTCTGGCCATTACCGAGATCGGTGATGGTCTTCGGCTCGCCGAAATAGACGCCGCCGGTCAGCTCGCGCACAATCATAATGTCGAGGCCTTCGACCAGCTCGCGCTTCAGCGAAGAAGCATCGGCAAGAGCCGGATAGCAGATCGCAGGACGCAAATTGGCGAACAGCTCGAGGTCTTTGCGTAAGCGGAGCAGGCCGGCCTCGGGGCGCTGGTCGTAAGCCACGCCATCCCATTTGGGGCCGCCGACTGCGCCCAGCATGACGGCATCGGCGGCAAGCGCCTTCTGCATCGTGGCATCGGAAATCGCCTCGCCATGGGAATCATAGGCGCAGCCGCCCACAAGGTCGGTCTCGGTCTCGATCTTGGCGAGACCTTTAGCGTTAACCCAATCGATCAGGCGCGAGACTTCCGCCATCACTTCGGGGCCGATCCCGTCGCCGGGCAGCAGCGACACGTTGTAAACTGTCATGATTGGCTTGGTACCTATGCTAGAACCTTGCCGCGATGGGTAAAGGGAGAGCGAGATGCTGACAAGGGCGCTGTTTTTGGCCGCTGTGGGCTCTGCCTTTGGCGCGGCGCCCGCTTTCGCGCTCGAGCTGGCCCAGCCGATCGATTGCACGCCCGGAACCGACTGTTTCATTCAGCAATATGTCGACCATGACCCTACGGAAGGCGTGCTCGATTACGCGTGCGGGTTAGAGACTTATGATGGGCATAAAGGCACCGATATTCGCATCCGCTCGACCGCCGATGTGGAGAAGGGCGTCGTGGTGAAGGCTTCCGCCGAGGGGACCGTGGTCGGGCTTCGAGACGGGGTGGACGACCATCTGGTGCGCTCAGCCGAAGACCAGAAAGCGGTCAAGAACATCGAATGCGGCAACGGCGTGATGCTCGACCACGGCGATGGGTGGAAAACGCAATATTGCCATATGCGCAAGGGCTCGGTCGTGGTGAAGAAGGGCGATCATGTCGCCGCGGGCGCAAAGCTCGGCGAGGTGGGCTATTCGGGCGACGCGGCCTTTGCCCATGTGCATCTGCAGGTCACCAAGGACGACAAGGTGGTCGATCCGTTTCTCGCCGATGACAAGTCCGCGTGCAGCAAGGACGGACCGACGCTATGGTCCAAGGAGGCGAGAGCAGCGCTGTCCTATAAAGAGGGCACGGTGCTCGGGCTCGGCTTTGCCGACCATGCTCTCGACGTAACGGAGCTCGAGACGGGGGCGGAGATGAAGATACCTTCGGCGCAGACGCCGATGGTCGCCTATGTCTGGGCGATCAATTTGCAGAAGGGCGATATCGTGCAGATCGCGCTGATCAAGGACGGCGCCGTGGTGCAGAACAACTCCGCCACGCTCGATCACAGCAAAGCGCAATTTTTGCTGTTCGCGGGCAAGAAGGCGCCGGAAGCCGGTTGGCCAAAAGGCAGCTACAAAGCAACTACGAAAGTGTCGCGCGGCGGCAAAACGGTGATCGAAGAGAACAAGATTTTTGAGTTGAATTGATAAGGAGACTGGAATGAAGAAGAGATTGCTCGCCGCAGCGATCGTGCTTGGAGTGCTCGGATTGTCAATCTTGCCGCACAATTTGCGCGCAGAGTCGGGCGAGACCAAAGTCCTGAACCTCGGTCTCACCGACCACAAGGTAAGCGAAGAGGAACTGCGCAAGGGCGACAAATTGCCGACGCCGCATTTCAACACGCCAGCCGTGGCCTATGTGCTCGCGACCAATCTCAAGAAGGGCGATAGCGTCGAGATCACGCTCAAGAACGGTGAGGCGTCGTTACTGCACAACATTCAAGAGCTCGCCGAGGATCAGGCGAGCCTGCTGCTGCAAGCGGGGAAGACCGGCGTGCCGGCAGGCGGCTGGCCGGAAGGGACTTATACGGCGGCCTTCGAACTCAAGCGCGACGGCAAATCATTGATCAACCAGAGCAGCGCGCCGGTGCCGTTCGATTAAACGTCAAGCCCAGGGGCGGGACATGCGCGAAACTTCCTCGAAACGATCGATGTGCTCGCGCTTCTCCAGCGTCAGCGCGATATCGTCGAGGCCTTCGATCAGGCAGCGTTTGAGGAAGGGATCGATGTCGAACTTGATCGCGCCGCCGTCAGGCCCACGGATCTCTTGATGCTCGAGATCGACAGTGAGGGTGGCGTTGGCGCCGCGCGAAGCGTCGTCGATCAATTTGTCGATCTGGCTCTGCGGCAGCGTGATCGGCAAAATTCCGTTCTTGAAACAGTTGTTGTAGAAAATGTCGGCGAAGCTCGGCGCGACGATGCAGCGGAAGCCGAAATCGAGCAGCGCCCAAGGCGCGTGCTCGCGACTTGAGCCGCAGCCGAAATTGTCGCCGGCGATGAGAATCTTCGCAGTGTCGTAAGGCGGCTTGTGCAGCACGAAGTCCGGCTTCGGCTTGCCAGCTTCGTCGTAGCGAAGCTCTGCGAACAGGCCGGACCCGAGCCCGGTGCGCTTGATGGTCTTCAAATATTGCTTGGGGATGATCATGTCGGTGTCGACATTGATCATGGGCAAATAGGCGGCGATGCCGGTCAGCGTGGTGAATTTTTCCATGGCCAAGTCCTAGGCGAATTTATGTGCAAAATAAAGACGTGGATGGCCGGGACAAGCCCGGCATGACGAGCTTCTAAGGCAATAGAGCCTATTCCGGCGCCAGCGTATTGGCCTTGGTCTTGGGCTTGGCGGGAGGAGGCGCGGCCGCGGTCTGACCCTCGCCGCTCTGAACCAGCTCGTTATAGTAGTTGCGCATGGTCTCGCAACGTTTCGGACCCGGCGGATGCACGGCATCGCCCTTCAACGTCGAGATGAAG
>JANWJA010000048.1 GCA_025449615.1 Methyloceanibacter sp. | reverse complement strand
GTGAAGCGCCTCGTCGTCTATCCGGAAAGGATGAAGGCCAATCTCGACCGGCTTGGCGGGCTCGTGCATTCGCAGCGCGTCATGCTGGCTTTGACGCAAGGCGGCCTGGAACGCGAGGAGGCCTATACGATCGTGCAGCGCAACGCCACGAAAGTCTGGCAGAACGGCGGCGATTTTCTCGAGACCTTGCGCAAAGACAAAGATGTGACGCGGGTGATCGACGACAAGGAACTCCGCGCCGCATTCGATCTCGGATATCACTTGAAGCACGTCGACACGATCTTCGGCCGGGTGTTCGGCAAGCCTACGAGCGAGAAGAAGCCTGCGGGCAAAAAGAAGTCGGCGCCCAAGAAGAAGCGCCGCAAATAATCTTCAATCGTTCCAGCGATTGGGCCAGTGGGCGAGGCGGTTGGGGAAGGCCGGATTGCCGACGCTGACCGAATAGGCGCGCTGGCCGTAATGGCTGTCATCGGAATAGCGCTGACCGTAATAAGACCACAGCCATCGGTGCTTGGCCTTGTGGGCCTGCTTGGCAGTCACCGTGGCGCTCGACACCGCGAGGAGTGCGCAGGTCAACACGAGTATCGCCGAGGGGAGCCGAATGCGCACTCGGCTATTGGTCATCCGAGTAGCCGTGGAACACGTGGGGGACGTAGCGATAGCGGTTCCACTCGCGATCGATGTACATGAAATTCCGCCAGCGATAGTAGCCGGGCCGGATGGCGGCATAAGGCGGCAAGCGGTAATAAGAGTCTGCCGTCGGATAATGTCCTGAATGGTAGGGATGGTCTGGATAGACCGGGATTGGCTCGGGCTCATAATAGGTGGTGGCAGACGCGGCGGAGGCGCCAAGGCCGATAACGGCCAGAGCAGCGAGCGTAATTTTCAGACCTTGCATGCGGCAACCCCCCTGCCCGCAAACATAGCGCCAATTTATGCCTTTGCACATGCCTGGCGCTTGATTTCGGCGGCCGCTTGAGCAAACCAGCCGGCATCGGTACCGACGGCCACAACGTCCCAGCCTTCCTCGATTCTGGGCCTGGCGAAGGCAACATCGTTGGCGAAGACGAGCGCGATAACTTTCTTATCGCGGCATTTCCGCAACACCAGCTTCATGGCGTCCTTGACCTCACTGGCATTGATGTCGAGGCGCCCGGTCAAGCCTACCGAGAGATCGTTCGGGCCGAGACACACCATGTCCACGCCTTCCAGGCCCAGAATGTCGTCGAGCTGATCAAGCGCGCCCTTGGTCTCGATCTGAGGACAGGCGATGGTCCAGTCGTTGGCCGTGGTGAAATAGTCACCTTCGTGTCCGATCCGTGCGCGATAAGGCCCCCAGCTGCGAAGCCCGCGCGGCGGAAACTTGACCGACTTCACGAAAGCCTCGGCATCTTCGACATTGTTGATCAAGGGACACATGATGCCTTGCGCGCCGGCATCGAGCGCGCGGCCGATCAGGCCGGGGTCGTTCTCGGCGACACGGACGATGGCTGGCATACCGCAAGCCCGCGCTGCCGTCAGGCACGCGATCAGCGCCTCATTGCCACCAAGCCCGTGCTGCTGGTCGATGGTGATGCAGTCCCAGCCAGCCTCACCGATCAGCTCGATAACGAAGGGCGAGTTCAGGGTGAGCCAGGCATTGAGGAGGGTCCGGCCCTCGGCCCGAGCGTTGCGGAAGCGGTCTTCCATAAGGGGCGTCTCAGCCTTTGCTCTCGGTTTCGATCTGGCTCAAGGCCTCACCCATCAGATCGCCCATCATGCGGCGGATCTGATGGTCGGACTGATCGACGCCCTTGGCGTCGAAATCCCGGCGCAGCATCCGGAAAACGTCCTCCTCGCCAGGCTCCTCCATATCGGTCTTGATGACGGCGCGGGCGTAGGCCTGCGCGTCGTCGCCCTTGAGCCCAAGCTTCTCGGCGGCCCAGAGCCCGAGGAGCTTGTTGCGGCGGGCCGTCGCCCGGAACTTCAGCTCCTCGTCATGGGCGAATTTCCGCTCGAAGCCCTTCTCGCGCTCCTCAAAATTGGTCATGTGCCGCATCCTCCCAGTACTCGCGAATCGCTGCCTGAAACCCTTGGAAATCGAAGGAAAATCCCGTCCTTCGGTGGCCGAGGGATAGCGCCCCGGGCAGCGGAAATCAACAAATCCGGGGCCTTTGGGCCAAAGATTGTCTCCCCCCGCCCCTTACGCTAAGGTCCGCTCAAGACCCCTTTGGTTCGATTCCGTCTATGCTTATAACATTCCCGCGCGGGGCGCCGATCGGCCGGCCCGCGCTTTCGATGTTTTGTCAGTGACTTAAGCCGATTGGTTGCGAGAGGACCTAGCAAATGAATCGTCGCCGCCGCGTCTATGAAGGCAAGGCCAAGATCCTCTATGAAGGCCCGGAGCCGGGCACGCTCATCCAGCATTTCAAGGATGATGCGACCGCCTTCAACAATAAGAAGCGGGACAAGATCGAGGGCAAAGGCGTCCTCAACAACCGCATCTCCGAGTTCCTGTTTCAAAAGCTCGGGGATGTCGGGGTGCCCACGCATTTCATCAAGCGGCTCAATATGCGCGAGCAGTTGATCCGCGAGGTCGAGATTATTCCGCTCGAGGTCGTGGTCCGCAACGTCGCCGCGGGCTCGCTGTCGACCAGGCTCGGTCTTGATGAGGGCACGGCGCTGCCTCGCTCGATCGTGGAGTTCTATTACAAGAACGACAAGCTCGGCGATCCGATGGTCACCGAAGAGCACATCACGGCGTTCGGCTGGGCCAACCCGCAAGAGATCGACGACGTGATGTCACTGGCGCTCAGGATCAACGACTTTCTGTCCGGGCTGTTTCTCGGCGTCGGCATCAAGCTGGTCGACTTCAAATGCGAGTTCGGCAGATTGTGGGAGAACGAGCAGATGCGGATCGTGCTCGCCGACGAGATTTCGCCCGATTGCTCCCGGCTCTGGGACATCGAGACGCAGAACAAGCTCGACAAGGATCGCTTCCGCCGCGACATGGGTGGGCTGGTTGAAGCCTACCAGGAAGTCGCGCGGAGACTTGGGCTCCATGTCGACAACCCGATGCGGAACCGGACCGGGCCGGTGCTGGTCCGCTCGAAATAAGTAGATTGGTTCGGGGGAACCAGAGAGATGAAGGCGCGGATTACGATTACCTTGAAGCCCGGCGTGCTCGACCCGCAAGGCAAGGCCATTGCCGGCGCGTTGCATGCGCTCGGCTTCGGCCAGGTGGGCGACGTCCGCCAGGGCAAGTTTATCGAGCTTGATGTCACCGAAAGCGATCCCAAGAAGGCGGAGGCCGAGATCAAGCGCATGTGCGAGCAGCTGCTCGCCAACACCATTATCGAGAATTACGCCTATGAGCTCGAAGCAGCGTGAGGCATGAAGGCTTCCGTCGTCGTTTTTCCCGGATCGAATTGCGATCGTGATGCTGCCGTCGCGCTTGAAGCCGCGATGGGGCGCCCCCCCGCCATGGTGTGGCACGGCGATGCGGAACTGCCGAAAAGCGATCTGATCGTGCTGCCGGGCGGATTTTCCTATGGGGATTATCTCCGCTCCGGCGCCATGGCCGCGCATTCGCCGGTGATGCGCGAGGTGATCAAGCGCGCTCAAGCCGGCACGCCCGTGCTCGGCATCTGCAATGGATTTCAGGTGCTGACCGAGGCAGGGCTGCTGCCTGGCGTGCTGATGCGCAACGCGACGCTCAAATTCATCTGCAAGGACGTGCATCTCAAAGTCGAGCGGACCGATACGGCCTTTACGCGCCATTATGCCAAGCGTGAGGTGGTGAGGTTCCCCATCGCACATAAGGACGGCTCCTATTTCGCCGATGAGGCGACGCTAGACCGCCTCGAAGGCGAAGGCCAAGTCGCCTTCCGCTATTGCGAGACTGACGGCAGGATCACGGCGGCGGCAAATCCGAACGGCTCGCGCCGCAATATCGCCGGCGTCTATAACGAGACGCGGACCGTGCTCGGGCTGATGCCGCATCCGGAGCGCCTCGCAGAGGCCGCGCTTGGCGGCACCGACGGAATCAAGATGTTTCTTTCGCTGGTGGAGACGCTCAATTGACCGTCGCGGCAAGAGCGGCCAAGGGGGCTCACAGCATCACAGATGAGACCGTCGCGGAGCATGGGCTCAACACGGACGAGTATAGGCGGCTGCTGAAAGAGCTCGGACGCGAACCGTCTCTGACCGAGCTCGGCATCTTTTCGGTGATGTGGTCGGAGCATTGCTCCTATAAATCTTCGCGCGTCTGGCTGAAGAAACTGCCGACCACCGGCCCGCAAGTGATCCAAGGGCCCGGCGAGAATGCCGGCGTGGTCGATCTCGGCGACGGTCAAGCCGCCGTGTTCAAGATGGAGAGCCATAACCACCCGTCTTACATCGAGCCCTATCAGGGCGCTGCGACCGGCGTCGGCGGCATCATGCGTGATGTCTTCACCATGGGTGCGCGTCCCGTCGCCAACATGAATGCGCTCCGGTTCGGTGCGGCCGATCATCCCAAGACACGGCACCTTGTCGGCGGCGTGGTCTCCGGCATCGGCGACTATGGTAACTGCATGGGTGTGCCCACAGTCGGCGGCGAAACCAATTTCGACCCGCGCTATAACGACAACATTCTCGTCAACGCCATGACGGTCGGGCTGGTCGATGCCAACCGCATCTTCAAATCGGCGGCGAAAGGCGTCGGGCTTCCCGTCGTCTATGTCGGTTCCAAGACCGGGCGTGACGGCATTCACGGCGCCACCATGGCGTCTGCGGAGTTCGACGAGGCCTCCGAGGAGAAGCGGCCCACGGTGCAGGTGGGCGACCCCTTCACCGAGAAGCTCCTCCTCGAAGCTTGCCTCGAATTGATGGCGGAAGACGCCATCGTCGCCATTCAGGACATGGGCGCTGCCGGTCTCACTTCGTCTTCCGTCGAAATGGCGGACAAAGGCGGCGTCGGCATCGACCTAAATCTCGACCGCGTGCCCTGCCGTGAGAGTGCGATGACCGCCTACGAAATGATGCTCTCCGAAAGCCAGGAGCGCATGCTGATGGTGCTGAAGCCGGGAGGCGAAGCGATCGCCGAGCGCATCTTCAGGAAATGGGAGCTCGATTTCGCGGTGATCGGCATCACCACCGACTCAGGCCGGCTCGTGGTTCGGCATGGCGGCAAGGTCGAGGCCGATATTCCTCTGCCCGCGCTCGGCACCGCGGCGCCGCAATATCAGCGGCCTTTCACCATGCGGCCGAAACCTGCCGTGATCGCGCCCGAGGATGTGCCGGCACCGAATAGCATCTTGGGTGCGCTCGAAACCTTGATGGGGTCCCCTCACCTCTGCTCACGCCGCTGGATCTGGGAGCAATATGACCACATGGTGATGGGCGACACGATCGAGCGCCCAGGCGGCGATGCAGGGATCGTGCGCATTCACGGCACGAATAAGGGTCTCGCCATCTCGTGCGACGTGACGCCACGCTATTGCGCCGCCGATCCGACGGAAGGCGCGAAGCAGGCCGTTGCCGAGTGCTGGCGCAATCTCACGGCGGTCGGGGCCGATCCGCTCGCCATCACCGACTGCCTGAATTTCGGCAACCCGGAGCGGCCCGAGATCATGGGAGAGTTTGTGGGCGCGGTCGAAGGCATGGCCGAAGCCTGCCGCGCGCTCGCCTTCCCCGTCGTCTCAGGCAATGTCTCGCTCTATAACGAAACCAATGGCGTCGCCATTCCGCCGACGCCGGCTGTGGGTGGCGTCGGGCTGATCCCCGACATTGCCAAGATTGCGCGGGCCAAGCTTGCCAAAGAGGACGACGTGCTGATCCTGATCGGCGCCGAGCGCGGCCATCTCGGTCAATCGCTCTATCAGGAGCTGGCGCAAGGCACGACCGAAGGCGCGCCGCCGCCCGTCGATCTCGACGCCGAGCTTCGAGCCGGCAATTTCGTGCGCGGGTTAATTCGGGCCGGAGATGTCTCGGCGGTGCACGATGTCTCGGACGGCGGCCTCCTCGTCGCCATTGCCGAGATGGCGCTTTCCGGGGGCGTCGGTGCTGAGCTGGACGCGCCGCCGCAAGGCCTCCCCGCCCATGCCGTGTGGTTCGGCGAGGATCAGAGCCGCTACGTCATTGCAGCCGCGCCAAAGCACGTCGCGCGCATCCTGCAGCAGGCGGAAACGGCGTCCGTTCCGGCCAAGATTGTGGGAAAGGCAAAAGGCCGCGCCTTGAAACTACCGGGCGAAGCGCCACTTTCCCTGGACGCGCTGAGATCGCGTCACGAGGGCTGGTTGCCGGGCTTCATGGCCGGCGGCTAGTATCGGACGAAGACCTAAAAGCCCAGGAGATTTTGGCCGATGGCCATGGCGGTGACAGAGATCGAAAAGCTGATCAAGGAGGGGTTTCCCGATGCCCAAGTGAGCATCCAGGACCTCGCCGGCGACGGCGACCATTATGCGGCGACCGTGGTCTCGGAGGCCTTTCGTGGCAAGACGCGGGTGCAGCAGCACCAAATGGTGTATGACGCGCTGAAAGGCCTGATGGGCGGGGCGCTGCACGCGCTGGCGCTCAAAACGTCCGCACCCTCGTAAGGAGTATGAAATGACGCAACCACACCAGGACGTCCAGAACTGGATCGGCAAGCAGATTTCCGGCAACGAAGTCGTTCTCTTCATGAAGGGGACGAAGGCGATGCCGCAATGCGGCTTCTCCATG
>JANWJA010000047.1 GCA_025449615.1 Methyloceanibacter sp. | reverse complement strand
TTCGAGAAGGAGACGGGCTGCAAGGTCAACGTCAAGACGGCGGCAACGTCCGACGAGATGGTGACGCTGATGAACCAAGGCGGGTTCGATCTCGTCACCGCGTCGGGCGATGCGTCGTTGCGCTTGGTCGCGGGCAAGAAAGTCCAACCGGTCAATATCGACCTGGTGCCCAGCTGGAAGACCGTGGACGACCGGCTGAAAGATGCCCCCTGGCACACTGTCGATGGCGTTCACTACGGCGTCCCCTACCAGTGGGGCCCCAATGTGCTTGCCTACAACACTGATGTCTTCAAGGACGCGCCGACGAGTTGGTCGGTGGTGTTCGAGGAGCAGAAGCTCCCGGACGGCAAGAGCAACAAGGGACGGGTGCAGGCCTATGACGGCCCGATCTATATCGCCGACGCCGCCGTCTATCTGATGAAGAAGAAGCCGGAGCTCGGCATCAAGAATCCGTACGAGCTCAATGCCGAACAATACAAGGCGGCGGTCGAGCTGCTTCAGGCACAGCGCGCTCTGGTCGGCCGCTATTGGCACGACGCCATGGTGCAAGTGGACGACTTCAAGAATGAAGGCGTCGTCGCGTCTTCGTCCTGGCCGTTCCAGGTCAATCTATTGGCTGCCGACAAGAAGCCGGTCGCTTCGACCATTCCGGCTGAAGGGGCAACGGGCTGGGCCGATACCACGATGTTGCATGCGGACGCAAAGCATCCGAATTGCGCTTACAAATGGATGGAGCATTCGCTCAGTCCAAAGGTGCAAGGCGATGTCGCGGCCTGGTTTGGATCAGTGCCGACGGTGCCTGCGGCATGCAAGGGCAACGAGCTCCTGACGGACACTGGTTGCGCCACCAACGGCTTCGACAATTTCGAGAAGATCTGGTTCTGGCGGACGCCAACGGCCAAATGCGAAAAGGAAGGCAGCTGCGTTCCCTACTCGCAATGGGCAAAGGACTATATTGCCATTCTTGGCAAGTAACTGATCCAGCATAAAGCGGCCCGGCATCAAAGCCGGGCCGCTTCCGCAATGGCCCGTCCAATGTCCTCAGCCGTCAGCTTCCGCAATGTCTCGCGCCGGTTCGGCTCGGTCCGCGCCGTCGATGGCGTCACACTCGACATCAAGGAAGGCGAGTTCTTCGCCATGCTCGGGCCTTCAGGCTCAGGCAAAACCACCTGCTTGCGCCTGATCGCGGGGTTCGAACAGCCCAACGAAGGCCATATCGAAATTTTCGGTGAAACCGCCGAGGGCGTTCCGCCTTACAAGCGCAACGTCAATACCGTGTTTCAGGACTATGCGCTGTTTCCGCATATGACGGTCGGCGAGAATGTCGCCTACGGTCTCAGGATCAAGGGCGTGGCGAAGGCTGAGCGCGAAGCCAAAGCGCGCGACGCGCTCGCCATGGTGAAGCTCGCCAAATATGAAGATCGGCGTCCGTCGCAGCTCTCCGGTGGCCAGCGCCAGCGCGTGGCGCTCGCACGTGCGCTGGTCAACGGTCCGAAGGTGCTGCTGCTCGATGAGCCGCTGGGGGCGCTCGACCTCAAGCTCAGAGAGCAGATGCAGGAAGAGCTGAAGGCGTTGCAGAAGAAGCTCGGCATCACCTTCGTGTTTGTCACACACGATCAAGGCGAGGCGCTGTCGATGGCCGATCGCGTCGCCATCTTCAACGACGGCAAGATTATTCAGGTCGGCGTACCCACTGACGTCTATGAGCGGCCGCAGTCGCGCTTTGTCGCCGATTTCGTCGGATCGTCGAACGTGCTTTCGCCTGCATTTGCGTCCGATCATGGCGGGGCGGCGATATGGACCAGTCTCAGACCGGAGAAGGTCGGCGTGTTCGCGCCCGGCACGGCGGCGCCGGCGCAAAGCGCTCACGCCGACGGCGAAATCAAGATGATCAGTTATCAGGGGTCAGTGACCCGCTTCAGCGTCGAAACCGAGAATGCGCGCATCGCGGCGGAAGTGCCTGCCGTCGGGGCCAGTTTCGAGGTGGGCAACAAGGTTCGGCTGATTTGGCCCAGGGCCGCCATGATCACCATGGAGGACGCTTAGTTGAGCCAAGTGACGACCGCCGAGAGGGAAGATGGGGTCCTCGACAGGATCTCCGATTTCCTGTTGGCGTATCCCAAGTTGCTTACCCTTCTGCTGTTGTTGCCGCCTTTGTTGTGGATCGGAGTCGTCTATATCGGCTCGCTTTTCGCGCTCCTGCTGCAGAGTTTTTATTCGCTCGACGATTATTCCGGGTTGATCGTCCATGAGTTTACGCTTGCGACCTATGCGCAGCTGCTCGAAACGTCGAACCTCCAGATCATCTTTCGCACCGTCGCGATGTCGGCGCTCGTCACGCTAGCTTGCGCGGTGATCGGCTTTCCGATTGCCTATTATGCGGCGCGCTATGCGCGCGGCTGGACCAAGGCGCTATTCTATCTCGCGGTGATGATGCCGCTATGGTCGAGCTATCTGGTCAAGGTCTATGCCTGGAAATTAATCCTGGCCAAAGAAGGCATCATCACCTGGATGGCCAAAGGTTTGCATCTCAATTGGCTGCTCGACGGCATTCTGGCGCTGCCGACCATCGGCGGTCCGTCGCTGTCGTTCAGCTATATCGGCACCTTCCTGGTATTCGTTTATATCTGGATCCCCTACATGATCCTGCCGGTGCAGGCGGCGCTAGAGCGTGTGCCTTCGAATTATATCGAGGCGGCGGCTGATCTCGGCGCGGAGCCGAGACAGACGTTCTGGACGGTGATCTTTCCGCTGGCGCTTCCCGGCATCATCGCCGGCTCCATCTTCACCTTCTCGCTGACTCTCGGCGATTACATCGTACCGACGATCGTCGGGAACTCACGTCTCATGATCGGGCAGGCGGTATATACGCTGCAGGGAACGGCCGGAAATGTGCCGCTGGCAGCCGCCTTCACCGTGGTGCCGATGGCGATCATGGCGGTCTATCTCTGGGTCGCCAAGCGGATGGGAGCGTTCGATGTCCTCTGAGATCAACCGGGACAGGCCTCTGGGCTTGCGCATCGCGGCGATTGGCGGGCTATTGTTCCTGCACCTGCCGCTCGCTCTGATCTTGCTCTACGCCTTTACCACCGAGGAAAAGAGCTTCCAGTTTCCGCCGCCGGGCTACACCACGAAATGGTTCGGCATTGCCTGGTCGCAGCGTCCCGATATTTGGCCGCCGCTCTATCTGTCGCTTGAAGTTGCCGTGATCGCGACCTTCCTGGCGCTGATTTTTGGTACGCTCGCAGCGGCTGCGCTTTCCCGCGCCAAGTTCTTTGGCCGCGAAACTATTTCCTTGCTGTTCGTCTTGCCGATTGCGCTGCCGGGCATCATCACCGGCATTTCGCTCCGTTCGGCTTTTGACATTATGGGAATCGATTTCTCGATCTGGACCATCGTGCTCGGCCACGCCACGTTCTGCATCGTGGTCGTATATAACAATGCCATTGCCAGGTTCCGCCGTCTTTCCGGCAATCTGATCGAAGCCTCGATGGACCTCGGCGCCAATGCGTTCCAGACCTTCCGGCATGTGATCCTGCCACAGATCGGAACCGCGCTGCTCGCGGGCGGTATGCTGGCCTTCGCGCTGTCTTTCGACGAGGTGATCGTGACGACGTTCACCGCAGGCCAGCAATCCACTTTGCCAATTTGGATGTTGTCGGAGCTGATCCGGCCGCGTCAGCGTCCCGTGACCAACGTGGTCGCAGTCTTCGTCATCGCGGTCACGATGCTGCCGATCCTTGCCGCGTATTATCTGACGCGCGAGGGCGAGCATACTGGCGGGTCATCGAAATAGCCGGCTATGGCGCGATTTTAAGCGGAGAGAAATCCATGCTCGATACACAAATGTTGATTGGCTCGAAATTCGTCGCCGGCAGCGAAGCCGGGGAGACGGTCATCAACCCGAAGACCGAGGAGGCCATCGTCAGTCTTCCCGATGCTTCTCCGGCTCAGGTCGATGCGGCAGTTGAAGCGGCCTCTACTGCGTTCAAAACGTGGTCGCGCACCACGCCGGCCGAGCGATCTGGCCTGCTGCTGAAGCTTGCCGATGCGATTGAGAAAGACGCGGAAGCGTTCGCCACGCTGGAGGCACTCAATTGCGGCAAGCCGAGAATTCGTATGCTTCAGGACGAGATGCCGGGGATTGTCGATTGCTTCCGGTTCTTTGCCACCGCGGTACGCAACATGCATGGCGTGGTTGCGGGCGAATATATGACTGGCTTCACCTCGATGATCCGGCGCGATCCGATCGGGGTGGTGGGATCGATCGCGCCGTGGAACTACCCGCTGGCGATGGCGGCCTGGAAACTTGCCCCGGCTTTGGCCGGAGGCAATACGATCGTGCTAAAGCCCTCGGAGCAGACGCCGCTGACCACGCTGAAGCTTGCCAAGACCATTGCCGACATCTTCCCGGAGGGCGTTGTGAATGTCGTGGTCGGGCGCGGTGCGACGACGGGAAACGCGCTCATCACGCACCCGAAGATCGCGATGGTGTCGCTCACCGGCAGCATCGGAACCGGTCAGAAAGTGCTTCAAGCCGCTGCTCCTACCATCAAGCGCACGCATCTCGAGCTTGGCGGCAAGGCGCCGGTGATCGTGTTCGACGACGCGGATCTTGAGTCGGTAGTCTCGGGCGTCAAGGCGTTCGGCTATTACAATGCCGGCCAGGATTGCACCGCTGCCTGCCGCATCTATGCGGGCAAGAAGATCTACGACAATCTGGTCGCCGATTTGTCGAGCGCGGCGAAGGAAATCAAATTCAATCTCGCCAATGACGACGAGAATGATATTGGACCGTTGATCTCCGCAAGTCAGAAAGGGCGCGTGCAAAGCTTCGTTGAGCGCGCGGGGAAGCAGAAGCATATGTCCATCACCGCCGGCGGCAAGTCTCCTGGCGGCAAAGGATTCTTCTTCGAGCCGACGGTGGTGGCGGGCGCCAAGCAGGATGACGAGATCGTCCGCAAGGAAGTGTTCGGTCCGGTGGTTTCGGTCACGCGCTTCGACGATGTCGATCAGGCCGTCGAGTGGGCGAACGACAGCGACTACGGACTCTCGTCGTCGGTATGGACGTCGGACATCGGCAAAGGCATGGCGACGGCGGCGCGGCTTCAATATGGCGCGACCTGGGTCAACACGCATTTCATGCTGGTGAGCGAGATGCCGCATGGCGGGCTGAAGCACTCCGGCTACGGCAAGGACCTGTCGATGTACGCGCTCGAAGATTACACGGTCGCGCGGCACGTGATGGTGAAGCTGTAAGCGAACCTCAGGTGAATACGATCTCTCCGAAGCGTGATGGCTGATGGAAGTCGAGGCGCTCGCCGATTGAGGCCCAAGCGCCCCAATGCGCGTGTGAAGAGAGGTCAGAGCATTTATAGAAGTTTGCGCGCCAGGTCTGACCGCCGAGATCTGGCAGCGGCCCGACGAAGTTCTCGAACAGAGATTTCGGCACGCGGAACGAGAGGGTCCAAACCAGAGGCTCCACTATTTCCTCTTGGATGGGCCCAGTCAGCGAGGCATGGACCGCGATATTGCGTGCGAGCTCCAGCGGAACTTCCACATGATGCTCGAAGCTTCCGTCGTCTCGGCGAGGACGGTCGATATACCAGAGCAGCAGCGTGCCGATGGCGTTGAACTCGAAATTGAAATAGCCGAGGCCGGGTTTCGGCTGAACGAAGAACTCGACGCAGGAATCCTTGTGGGTCGGAGATTGATAAGTACTCTGTCGCGCCACAACGTAGCGGTCCTCGATGCGGAAGATCACGGCGATGGCATTGCCATCGTGAAGCAGGCGCGCCTCGGTGTGGGGCCTGTGGTCGCCGCTCTGCGGATGGAAGCTCGCGATCGCGAGCGGCGGTACCAACGCCCAGGAATGCTCCTCCAAGGCAGCTGAAACTGAGGGCAATGTTTCGGCCCGCTGAATGATATAGCGGGTGCTGGGGCTATCGTTTTGCATTGAAATCCTTAAGTTTTCCTGCAACGAGAGATTGATTGCATTGGACGGCTTGTGCAATAGGACGTTCGGATCAATAGCGTGCGCCCCTTAAGTGATCGGGGTCGGCGGGGGGCCATGAAGCTCGGTTCTGAAATGCTGTTGGCCTCGCCCCGGCTCAAGGGCTTGCGTGTCGGGGTGCTCGCCAACCCCGCGTCCATCGACCAGCGCTTCCGGCACATTGCCGATCAACTTGCCCAATCCGGCGACTTCAAGCTCACCGCGATCTTCGGGCCGCAGCACGGTTATCAGTCGAATTTGCAAGACAACATGATCGAGACGCCGCACGGGAAAGATCCGCGGCGGAATGTGCCGATCTTCTCGCTCTATAGCGAGACCCGCGAGCCAACGCCGGAGATGCTTGGCCTGGTCGACGTCCTCGTCGTCGATCTGCAAGATGTCGGCGCCCGCATCTATACTTTCATCTACACCATGGCCAATTGTTTGCGGGCGGCGGCGCGAGCCGGGATTCCGGTGATCGTCTGCGACCGGCCCAATCCGATTGGTGGCGTGGCGGTCGAAGGTCCGACGCTCGAGCCGGGCTATGAGTCGTTCGTCGGACAGTTCCGCATGCCGATGCGGCACGGCATGACGGTGGCTGAGCTGGCGCTCTTGTTCAACGATCATTTCGGCATTGGCGCGGAGCTTGAGGCAGTCCCGATGGAAGGTTGGTCGCGCGAGATGTATTGGGACGCGACCGACATCCATTGGGTGATGCCGTCACCGAACATGCCGACGCTCGATACGGCAATCGTCTATCCCGGCACCGTGCTGTTCGAAGGTACGATGATGTCTGAGGGCAGAGGCACCACCCGGCCCTTCGAGCTGATCGGCGCGCCCTGGCTCGATGGCGAGGGGTTTGCCGCACGCATGAATGCAGCGGGCCTGAGGGGCGTCTATTTTCGGCCGGTGAATTTCGAGCCGACCTTTCAGAAGCACGCGAAGATCAGTTGCGGCGGCTGCCAGATCCATATAACCGACCGAGCCGCCTTCGAGCCGGTCAAGGTCGGCGTGTCGTTGCTGCGGGAAGGATTAGGTTCGAAGCCCGGCGCATTCAAATGGCGCGAGCCGCCTTACGAATATGAGCACGACAAGATGCCGATCGATATTCTCGCGGGCTCGCCGCAATTGAGAGAGCAGATCGAGGCGCAAATTCCCCTAAGCGACATTGTCGCGAGCTGGCGCACCGGCGAGGTTGAGTTCGACGAGATTCGGAAGCCGTATCTTTTGTATTGATTTGGAGGACTTGGGCGTGGGTGCCGACATCGCGTTCATCACCGGAGCATCCGGTTTCGTAGGGTCGGCGGTCGCTCGTGAACTGTTGCGTGCCGGGATCGGCGTGAGGGCGCTGGTGCGGCGAAGCAGCCCGCGCAAGAATCTCGACGGACTCGACATCGAGATCGTCGAAGGTGACATGCTGGACGGCGCCGCGATGCGCCAAGCCGCAGAGGGCGCTCGCTACGTGTTTCATGTCGCGGCGGATTATCGGCTTTGGGCGCCTGACCCGGACGAGATCCTCCGCGCCAATATCGAGGGCACTCGGAGCGTGATGGAGGCGGCGCGAGACGCAGGTGCTGAGCGCATCGTCTATACCTCGAGCGTGGCGACGCTGAAGCTGCATGAGGACGGTACGCCTGCGGACGAGAGTGAGCCGCTCAGCGAGAACGAGGCGATCGGCGCCTATAAGAAGAGCAAGGTCGCCGCCGAACGTCTCGTGGAACGCATGGTGGGCGAGGGGCTGCCAGCGGTGATCGTCAATCCCTCGACGCCGATCGGGCCGCGCGATGTCAAACCGACGCCGACGGGACGCATCGTCATCGAGGCTGCAAAGGGCCGCATGCCGGCTTATGTCGATACAGGGCTCAATATCGTGCATGTTGACGATGTCGGCTCCGGGCATATCGCGGCGTTACGGCGCGGCCGGATCGGCGAGCGCTATATTCTCGGTGGGGAGAATATGAGTCTGGCCGATCTGCTTGGCCGGATCGCGCGATCGGTGGGAAGGTCTCCACCGACCATTCGCATGCCAAGACAATTGATCTATCCGATCGCAATTGGTGCCGAAGCTTTGGCGCGGCTGACCGGCAAGGAGCCCTTCGTTACGCTCGACGGATTGCGGCTGGCAAAATACCGGATGTATTTCAGCTCGGCGAAGGCGGAGCGGGAGCTTGGTTACAGGCCGAGGCCGGTGGATGAGGGCATTCGCGATGCCATCGATTGGTTCCGCCAGGCAGGCATGCTTTCGTGACCCTAGCCGTTGCGATAGCGAGCGTCGCGCTCGGCATCTGGATTTATCTGATCTTTTTGCATGGCAATTTCTGGCTCGCCGATGAGCGCGAGGAGGGCAGCGCGCCTGTCTCGAAAGGCGGTTGGCCGAGCGTTGCTGTTATTATCCCCGCCCGCGACGAGGCGTCGATGCTGCCGACGAGCCTCGCCTCGATACTGGCGCAGGACTATCCCGGGAAGCATTCCGTCATCGTCGTCGATGATCAAAGCAGTGACGGCACACCGGATGCAGCGCGGGGCGTTGCGACCAAAGACGGTCGCGAGATCTCAATCGTCACCGCAAAGGCTCTGCCTTCTGGCTGGACCGGCAAGGTCTGGGCGCAAGCCCAAGGCATCGCTAAAGCCGATGCCGCTCGCTCAGCGCCGGAGTATTTGCTCCTCACCGACGCCGACATTCACTATGCGCCGGACGCACTAAAGCACCTGGTCGTGCGCGCGAAGTCGGGAAATTACGTACTCACCTCTTTGATGGCGAAGCTCCATTGTGAAAGCTTTGCCGAGCGCGCACTGATTCCCGCCTTCGTCTTCTTCTTTCAGATGCTCTATCCGTTCTCCTGGGTGAACCGGAGTGACAGGAAAGTCGCGGCAGCAGCGGGGGGCTGCATGCTGGTGAAGCGAGAAGCGCTGAAGCGCGCCGGCGGCATCGAGGCGATCCAAGGCGCGCTAATCGACGATTGCGCGCTTGCCAAACTGATGAAGCGGCAAGGACCGATCTCGCTGCAGCTCAGCGAGGATGTCCGCAGCATCAGGCCTTATCCGACATTCGGCGACATTGGGCGCATGGTCTCGCGCTCGGCGTATGCCCAGCTCAATTATTCGCCGCTGCTGCTTGCCGGCACATTGGCCGGCATGGCCTTGGTGTTTTTCATAGCCCCCTTGCTGACTATCTTTGGCGGTTTCCCGACCAATTGGATCGCAGGATTGGCGTGGGCCTTAATGACGCTGTCTTTTCTCCCGATCTTACGTTTTTACGGCCAATCGCCGTTTTGGACCCTAGCTTTGCCGGGAATTGCCGCCTGTTATGTGGCGTTCACGGTCAATTCGGCGTACCAGCATGGCTTAGGGCGCGGAGGCATGTGGAAGGGGCGGAGTCAGGCCGAGGCCAAGACGCGATGAGTGTTGCGATCGAGATCGAGCCGACCAAGACGGAGCACGGCGAAAATTTTCCCGTCGCGTCCCGCCTGATCGCGCCACGCTTACGCGGTGACGTGATGGCGTTCTACCGCTTCGCCCGCGCCGCCGACGATATCGCCGACCACGCAACGCTCGCCGAGCGGCAGAAATTCGCAGGCCTCGATGCGCTCGAGGATACGTTGATCGGCAAGCGGGATAGCGCCGCCGCCGCCCTTCCCTTGCGTGGAGTGCTCGCGGAGCGGAATTTGCCGCCGACCCATCCGCTCGATCTCCTCTCGGCATTTCGCACCGACGTCACCAAACGGCGTTATGAAGATTGGGACGAGCTGATGGATTATTGCCGCTACTCGGCGATGCCGGTGGGGCGCATGGTGCTCGATCTGCATGGCGAGGCGCCATCCACTTACGCCTTTTCCGATCCGCTTTGCGCGGCACTGCAAGTGATCAATCATCTGCAAGATTGCGGTAAGGACTACGCCGAATTGGATCGGATCTATGTGCCGCTCGATAGCATCGAGGCGCACGGCGCGCGCGTGGAAGAGCTGGGGGCAGGCCGCAGTTCGCCGGCTTTGCTCGCCTGTTTTCGATCACTTGTCGAGAAGACCAATGCGCTGATGCCGGAGGCCACCAAGCTTCCGCTCGCGGTCAAGGATACGCGGCTGGGACTCGAGACTGGCGCCATCGTCGCACTGGCGCAAAGGCTGCTTGGCATGCTCAAGGTCCGTGATCCATTGAGTGAGACTGTGCACCTAGGCAAAGGGGCGGCGCTGCTGGAGGGGTTGCGCGGTGCGGGCCGCAGCTTTACGGCGAGGTGGGTGCAGAAGAGCGCGTGACCATGAGCGGGGCGGAGCGACAGAGTTTGGCAGGCGAGGGCGCGCGACCGGCCGCGG
>JANWJA010000046.1 GCA_025449615.1 Methyloceanibacter sp. | reverse complement strand
GCCTTCATCAGGCCGATATTGCCTTCCTGGATCAGATCGAGGAATTGCAGGCCGCGATTGGTGTATTTCTTGGCGATGGAAATGACGAGGCGAAGATTGGCTTCGACCATTTCCTTCTTGGCCTGACGGGCCTCGCGCTCGCCCTTCTGCACGATATGCACGATGCGGCGGAACTCGGTGGTCTGAAGGCCGGTCTCGGCGGCGAGATTATGAATCTCGGAGCGAATCTCCTTCACCATGCCGCGCTCGTCATGGATGAAATCGGCCCAGCCCTTTTTCTTCAGGCGCCCGACGCGGCGAAGCCAGTTGGGATCGAGCTCGGCGCCCTGATATTCCTCGATGAAGTCCTCGCGCTTGACGCCATAGGATTCGGCAAGCCGGAGCAGACGGCCCTCATAGCCCATTAGTTTCTTGTTGATGTCGTAAAGCGTCTCGACCAGGGATTCGATGCGGTTGTTGTTGAGCGAGAGCGATTTGATCTCGGCGACGATCTCGTCCTTCAGCACCTTGTAGCGCTTCTCCTGACCTGAGGAGAGCTGATCGTTCTTCAGCGCGCGCTCGACCACCTGGTCTTGCAGCTTGCGGAGCTTCTTATAGTTGGTGGCGACCAGGTCGAAGGTCTCGAGCACTTTCGGCTTCAGCTCCGCCTCCATGGCGGCGAGCGAAAGCGAATTCTCCATATCGTCTTCGTCGTCGTCGAAATCTTCGGGCTTCGGCTCGCCCTCTTCCTCGTCGTCGGCTTTATTCGGTTGCGGCGCGCCGTGTTGAGGCTGCGCGTGGCCGTTTCCACCGTGGCCATTGGCGCCGGCGACGATGCCCTCGGGCAGAGGCTGGGAGGGTTGCGGCTTGGCGTCGGGGCCTTGATAGGTGGCTTCGAGATCGATGATGTCGCGGAGCAGAATCTTGCCTTCGTTCAGCTCGTCGCGCCAGATGATGATGGCCTGGAAGGTAAGCGGGCTTTCGCAGAGACCTGCGATCATCGCCTCGCGGCCGGCCTCGATGCGCTTGGCGATGGCGATCTCGCCCTCGCGCGACAACAGCTCGACCGAGCCCATCTCGCGCAAATACATGCGCACCGGATCGTCGGTGCGGTCGGTCGGCTCTTTGGCCGGGGTGTCGGCCTTGACGATCGGGGTGACGGTGGCGACGGGACGGGCATCAGCGGCGCCCTCTTCGCCGGCGGCCGCGGGCTCCTCGGCCTCGTCGGTATCGATAACGTTGATGCCCATGTCGGACAGCATGGCCATGGTGTCTTCGATCTGCTCGGAGGAGACTTCCTCCGACGGCAACACTTCGTTCAGTTCATCATAGGTGACGAAGCCACGGGCCTTCGCCACTTTGATCAGCTTCTTGACGGCCGCATCGGACATGTCGAGCACGGGACCATCCGGCGTCTCGGCCGGCGCCTCGGCTTGGTCCTCGGTTGCTTCAGCGGTCTTGGTTGCCATTCACGACTCTCCGAATCTTCTAATCACTTCGCCGCGCAATGGTTGCGAGGCACAGCAAACGCCGCCGGTCCGAAGCGGCAAGATGGTTAGCGATTAACAGTTTCGTGTTAACCGCCGCTTAAGCATGAGCGTTCCGCCGCCAAAAGCCCGCAAACATCTCTAACCAAGCGGGCGCCCGGCTTCACGAAACGCTCCCCGAACAACTTGCCCCAAATGGGGCGATAAGGAATGAGCCCAGCAATAGCGGCGGACATAAGCCCAACGCCCTCTGCCGCCACGCGAGCCCCGCGGGCGGCAAGCTCAACCCATGTGCCACGTTCCCCCTCGCGAGGCCTCGCGGCTTCCCATATTTCAGGCTCTTGTCCTATGGAATTGGCGAGGATGGCACCCAGAGTCAAGGCCGCAAACGCCATGTCTTCCATGATTTTTTGCTCCGCGGAGGCCTTGCAAGAGGAGTGCCGGGTCAACGACCATTGGCTTTAGCGTTGCACGCGGCGGCCTCGCTGGCCCGAAATCCGCTCAGCCTTGAGCCGGGCAATGGTCTCCTCGAAGCGCTTGGCGGCCTTCTGATCGCCGGCATCGTCCTTGAGGTGCTGGGCGCCTGCGCCTGCAACCTGTTGTTGCAGCAGCGCGAATTGCTCGAATTCGGCCGCGGTGCCGTCGGACAGGGCAAGGGCAATGTCGTCGATCTCGCGCCTGAGCGCCGGCAGGGACTTCCAGCGGAACAGCAACTCGACGAATTGCTCCTCCACCAGCGCATGTTCGGCATCGCTTTGCAGGAAGGCGAGGCGCTTGAAGGCGCTTGCCTGCTCGAGGCGTGACAGCAATTTGCCGTGGCGGCTGGCGCGGAGCGTTTCGGCAAGCGATTCGGCGCGGATGCCGGGCCGCTCCAGCACAATATGGATCAGCGCCCCCAGAAGCTCGGCGAGCGGCTTCTGTATGACCTCGAGGTCCGCGACCTCGTCGGCGAACCGGTCGAGCAGCCAAGGATGCTGCATCAGCGCGAGGATCACCGTGGTGGAAAAGCCCGCAGGCGATGGCGTGGCCCGCCGTGCGGGGCGTGGCGACGCCTTCTCAAACTTCGCCAGCGACTTGCCGGGCGCTTTCGTCTTCTGCCCCGCCTTGCCGCGCCACAGACCGAACAGGCGATCCTTGACTTCACGGCGATAATGATCGGCGACGCGATTATTGGTGATGGTGCCCAGCAGATGGTTGAAGCGCTCTTCGAGCGCGGCGCGGCGCTCCGGCGTGTCGAGCGGTTGCGCGCCGATCTCGCGGAACCACAACGCGTCGATCAGAGGAATCGCGGCGTTGAGACAGGCGGTGAAGGCGGCGCTACCCTCGTTGCGCACGAGATCGTCGGGGTCGGAGCCTTGCGGGAGAAACGCGAAGCGGAAGGAATGGCCTTCGCGCAAAGTGGGAAGCATGCGGTCGATGGCCCGCGCGGCGGCAGCCTCGCCGGCGCGATCGCCGTCAAAACAGATGATGGGCTCGGGCGCGAGCTGCCATAGCAGCTCCATCTGCCGCTCGGTGAAGGCGGTGCCGAGCGTCGCCACGGCATTGGCGAAGCCGGCCTGGGCAAGACCGATCACATCCATATAGCCCTCGACCACGATCAATTCGCTTTTGTCGAAGGCTGGCCCTCGCGCGCGCGCAAAATTGAAGACGGTCGAGCCTTTATCGAAGAGCGACGTCTCCGGCGAGTTGAGATATTTCGGCTGAACGGAATCATCGAGGGTACGCGCGCCGAAACCTATTACCCTCCCCTTGGAGTCGAGAATCGGAATGATCAGACGATTGCGGAAGCGGTCGTAAGTCTCGCGGCCATCGTCTGGCCTGATCACGAGTCCCGCATCAAGCAGTTGGGTCTCGCTGAAACCTTTGGCGAGCAGCGTGCTCTTCAGTGAGCTTCGATCGCCGGGCGCGAAGCCGAAGTGGAACTCTTTCAGCGTCGAAGGCAGTAGTCCGCGCCGCTCGGCATAGGCAAGCGCGGCCCGCCCCTCTTTGCTCTTGAGCTCGTCTTCGAAATAGCGCGCGGCAGCTTCGAGTGCATCGTAGAGGCCGAGGCGCTGTTTCTGCGCATATTCATATTGGGGATCTGGCTTTGGCATCGGAATGCCGGCCTCGCCGGCGAGCCGCTCGACGGCTTCGGGAAAGCTCAAGCCCTCCGTCTCCATGACGAAATCGAAGATGCTGCCGTGCTTGCCGGAGGAGAAGCAGTGATAGAAGCCCTTCTGATCGTTGACGGTGAAGGACGGGGACTTCTCTTTATTGAAGGGGCTTAGCCCCACGAACTCCCGGCCGCGGCGTTTCAGATTCACTCGGCGCGCCACGACCTGGCTCACGGGAAGCCGGGCGCGGATCTCTTCGAGGAACGAATCGGGGAACTTCATGGGTGGAGTGGGCGCTACCGCTTGAGCGAAAGCCACGAGGCTTTCAGCTTTATGACCGCTTTCCACTTTAGAACAAAATACGAACTGTGTCTCCTGCTCCGCCGAATCCCACACAAAAGAAAACCGGCCGCGCCCGGAGTGGTCCGAAACGCGGCCGGCCTGGTCCGCCAATTAGAAGAGATGGCATCTTTGACGCATCATCTGATCCGAAAAGTCTGCAACTTTTCGGGATGATGCTCCTAGTTGCCGAGGGTCAGCGTCTTGCCATTAGCGCCACATTTCAGACCGAGCGACTCATTGCCACTGGTGTCGAGCTTCATCGACTGACCGGGGTTGAGCTCCATCCTGACGCGCGAGGACGAATATGGGCTGGTGCCGGTATTGGCATCGATGTCCCAAACCACCGCGCTCACGGCGCAGCCCCCGTTCTCGGGAACGTAAAAAGTGAGCACACGCTTGGCGCCGACATTGGTCATGACCGGCTGGTTGGGTCCGATGGATTTGGGCGTCACCTCATCGGCGAACGCCGGCCATGCGGTGGCAAACAGCGCGAGCGCAGCGCATGTGGAGATGCTGAATTTCTTTCGAGTGAGAGCAAACATGATGGCCTCCTGTCTTGCTCGAGCACGAAACGTTCCGTGCTCCATGGCCGAATCAATATTGCAACGCAGTGACGCGAATATGTTGCAGTGCACTGACAAATGGCCGCGTGCGTTCGCGCCGCAGCGGTGGTCCGAATGAGCGATTTGATTTTCAGATCGCGCGTGGACTGACGAATTTTGAGTCATGCCTGCGAAGTAGGCAAAAGCACGAGTCATACCGGCGAAAGCCGGTATCCAGCACAAAACTGCTGACTCAATCTTGGGGGAGAGTTTTTTGTTTTTTATTTGGGACTAGATGCCGGCTTTCGCCGGCATGACGGAGCGGTGACAGCGTGCAGATCAACCGAGCTTCGCCTTCACAACCGCGCCGGCCTTGCCGAAATCCATTTGCCCCGCATATTTCGACTTCAGCGCGCCCATCACCTTGCCCATGTCCCTGATGCTGGACGCACCCGATTCGGCGATCGCATCGGCAACGGCCTTCTGCATCTCCGCGTCGGAGAGCTGCTTCGGCAGATATTCGCGGATGATGACGATCTCTTCGGCTTCTTGTTGTGCGAGCTCGGCACGTCCAGCATCGGCATAGATCTTTTGCGATTCTTCGCGCTGCTTGATCATCTTGGCGAGAAGGTCGAGCAGCTCGGCGTCGGTCGCCTGCCCCGTGCCCTGCCCGCGCGCTGCGATATCGCGATCCTTGATGGCGGCAGAGATCAGCCTGAGCGTCGAGATGCGGCGCTTGTCTTGCGCCTTGGTCGCCTGTCGCAAGGCAGCATTGATGGTCTCGCGCATGGTGAGGAGTTTTTTGCGGTTTCGAGAAGGAAGTTCCGAAACTATCCGAGCAACCTCTTCCAAGCAAGCAATTTTGACCGACTAAATCTTTGTTTTCACAGGAAAATGTTTCGCGTTTGCATTGACCTCGCTGCCCCACTCCCCTAAGAGTCCGTCTCGCCCCGCATGAACGGTCGCTCGCGCGCGAGCCTTGACGCCAAGGACCTCGCACACGAACTGCAACCTGGCTGAAGCCGACCAGCCAATAAGTGAGAAGATGACGGAGAGTTCGACCCTGGACCAGCAGGCCGCAAATACGCGCGCGCGCGACACCAAGCCTTGGGCGGAGGAGCGGCCGACGGCGCTTCTCCTGCTTGCCGACGGTACTCTGATCGAGGGCAAGGGCGCGGGCGCCGTGGGCGTCACTGTCGGCGAGGTCTGCTTCAATACGGCGATGACGGGCTATCAAGAGGTGCTGACCGATCCGTCCTATGCGGGCCAGATCGTCACCTTCACCTTCCCGCATATCGGCAATGTCGGCACCAATAAAGATGACATCGAGACGTCCAATCTCGCCGCGGCGCCTGGTGTGCGCGGCTGCGTGCTCCGTGCGGAGATCACCGCACCTTCGAATTATCGTGCCGCGCAGGATTTCGACACCTGGCTCAAATCGCGCGGCATCATCGCGATCACCGGCGTCGATACGCGCGCGCTCACCGCTTTGATTCGCGAGAAGGGCATGCCGAACGCAGTGATCGCGCATGATCCTGACGGCAAATTCGATCTTAAGGCGTTGAAGCGGGACCTCGCTTCGTTCCCCGGCATGGTCGGGCTCGATCTCGCCCGGGATGTGACGTCCGGCCAGAGTTACAGCTGGGACGAGACGGCGTGGCACTGGGGCGAAGGTTATGGCCGACAGGAGCAGCCGCGTTTCCATGTCGTCGCCGTCGATTACGGACTAAAGCGGAATATTTTGCGCGAGCTAGCGACGGTTGGGTGCCGCGTGACCGTGGTGCCGGCGACGGCATCGGCGGAAGATATTTTGGAGCGGAAGCCAGACGGCGTGTTTCTCTCCAACGGCCCGGGAGACCCGGCGGCGACCGGCGAGTACGCGGTGCCCGAGATCAAGAAGCTGGTGGAGTCCGGCGTGCCGGTGTTCGGCATCTGTCTCGGCCATCAGATGCTGGGCTTAGCGCTCGGCGGCAAGACCGGCAAAATGCATCAGGGCCATCATGGCGCCAATCATCCGGTGAAGGACTTCACGACGCACAAGGTGGAGATCACCTCGATGAATCACGGCTTCACCGTGGATCGGGGGAGCCTGCCGGCAAATGTCGAGGAGACGCATGTCTCACTGTTCGACGGCTCGAATGCGGGACTAAAATTGAAGGACAAGCCGGTGTTCTCGGTGCAGTACCATCCCGAAGCATCACCGGGTCCGCAAGACAGCCATTATCTCTTCGGCCGCTTCGTCGAGATGATGGACAAACAGAAAAAGCGCTGATGCCCAAACGCGAAGACATAAAGTCCATCCTGATCATCGGGGCCGGACCGATCGTGATCGGCCAGGCTTGCGAGTTCGACTATTCGGGCACGCAAGCCTGCAAGGCCCTGAAAGAAGAGGGCTACCGCATCATTCTGGTGAATTCGAACCCGGCCACAATCATGACCGATCCGGAATTGGCGGACGCCACCTATATCGAGCCGATCACGCCGGAATTCGTGACCAAGATCATCGAGAAAGAGCGGCCCGACGCGCTGTTGCCCACCATGGGCGGGCAGACCGCGCTCAACACCGCGCTGTCTTTGCAACGCTCCGGCGTGCTTCAGAAATACGGGGTCGAGATGATCGGGGCCCGGGCCGAGGCGATCGACAAGGCAGAAGACCGGCAGCTGTTTCGCGAGGCGATGACGAAGATCGGTCTCGAGTCGCCGCGCTCGCGACTCGCCGACGCCGCCTCGCTGAAACGCGCCGACCGCGACAAATATAAGAGCGAGGTCGCGCGGATCACGACGGAGCAGAAGGGCGATGCCGCGCGAGAGGCAGCACTTACCAAATTCGAGCAAGAGTGGGCCGCCGGCGAAGCGGCGCGAAAGCGACGCTATATCGAGAAGGGCCTGATCGAGGCGCTCGAAGCGCTGCCCGAGATCGGGCTTCCCGCCATCATCCGACCCTCCTTCACGCTCGGGGGCACCGGCGGCGGCATCGCCTATAACCGCGAGGAGTTTCTGGAGATCGTCGAGCGGGGACTCGATGCCTCGCCGACGTCGGAGGTGCTGATCGAGGAATCGGTGCTCGGCTGGAAGGAATATGAGATGGAGGTCGTCCGGGACAAGGACGATACTTGCATCATCATCTGCTCGATCGAAACTCTCGAACCGATGGGCGTGCATACCGGCGACTCGATCACGGTGGCTCCGGCGCTGACGCTCACGGACAAAGAATATCAGATCATGCGCAACGCCTCGATCGCGGTGCTGCGCGAGATTGGGGTGGAGACCGGCGGGTCGAACGTGCAGTTCGCGGTGAACCCCGCCGACGGCCGCCTCGTCATCATTGAGATGAACCCGCGCGTGTCGCGCTCAAGCGCGCTCGCCTCGAAGGCGACCGGGTTTCCCATCGCCAAGATCGCAGCGAAGCTCGCGGTCGGCTACACGCTGGACGAACTTGCCAACGACATTACCGGCGGGACGACGCCCGCCTCGTTCGAGCCGACCATTGACTACGTCGTGACAAAGATCCCGCGTTTCGCCTTCGAGAAATTCCCGGGCTCGAAGCCGGTGCTGACCACCTCGATGAAATCGGTCGGCGAGGCAATGGCGATCGGCCGCACCTTCCCGGAGTCGTTGCAGAAGGCGCTCCGCTCGATGGAGACGGGCCTGACCGGGCTCGACGACATCGCCATCGAGGGCCTCGGCCAAGGCGACGACAAGAACGCGATCCGCGCCGCACTCGGCTCGCCGACGCCCGACCGGCTGCTCAAGGTCGCACAAGCGCTTCGGCTCGGCTTCGACGAGACGCAGATTCACGAGGCCTGTCGCATCGACCCGTGGTTCATCCGCCATATCGAGGACATCGTGGATACCGAGGAGCGGGTGAAACAGCATGGATTGCCGGAAACGGCAGGACAGTTGCGGGCGCTGAAGGCGATGGGATTCTCCGATCAGCGGCTGGCGAAGCTCGCCGGCATTGAGTCGAGCGAGGTGGCGGCAAGGCGCCGCGCGCTCGACGTGCACCCGGTCTATAAGCGCATCGATACCTGCGCGGCCGAGTTCGCGTCCCCCACGGCCTATATGTACTCGACCTACGAGGCGCCATTCGCGGGCGAGTTGTCGTCCGAGTCGCGGCCTACGACCGCGGAAAAAATCATCATTCTCGGCGGCGGCCCGAACCGCATCGGCCAAGGCATCGAGTTCGATTATTGCTGCTGCCACGCGGCCTTCGCGCTCTCCGCCGCGGGCTTCGAGACCATCATGGTCAATTGCAATCCGGAGACGGTCTCGACCGATTACGACACCTCCGACCGGCTCTATTTCGAGCCGCTGACCGAAGAGGATGTGATCGAGATCGTGCGCGTGGAGTCGAGCAACGGCAACGTCAAGGGCGTGATTGTGCAGTTCGGCGGACAGACGCCGCTGAAACTCGCGGAAGGTCTGGCGCAGGCGAATGTCCCGATCATCGGCACCTCGCCCGACGCGATCGATCTCGCCGAGGACCGTGACCGCTTCAAGGCGCTGATCGAGAAGGTCGGGCTGACCCAGCCCAGAAGCGGCATCGCCCGCTCGGCGACGGAGGCGCAGGCCATCGCCGCCGAGATCGGTTTCCCGATCGTGATCCGGCCCTCTTATGTGCTCGGAGGCCGCGCCATGGAGATCGTGCACGATCAGACGCAGCTCGCCCGCTATGTCGCGGAGGCGGTCGTGGTCTCAGGCAAGAGCCCGGTCCTGATCGACTCTTATTTGCGCGACGCCATCGAAGTCGACGTCGATGCACTGTCGGACGGCAAGGACGTGTTCATCTGCGGCGTAATGGAGCATATCGAGGAAGCGGGCGTACATTCGGGCGACTCGGCCTGTTCGTTGCCGCCACACTCGCTGAAATCCCATATCATTGCCGAGATGGAGCGGCAGACCGAGGAGCTTGCGCTCGCACTCAATGTCGTCGGCCTGATGAACGTGCAATTCGCGATCCAGAACGACGATATCTACGTGCTGGAGGTGAACCCGCGCGCGTCGCGCACCGTTCCATTCGTAGCCAAGGTGATCGGCTTGCCGATCGCAGGCATCGCGGCGGAGGTGATGGCCGGGAAACCCCTCGCCGCGTTCGGCTTGAGACGGCGGACCCTCGACTATATCGCGGTGAAGGAAGCGGTGTTCCCCTTCGCCCGCTTCCCCGGCGTCGATACCGTGCTCGGGCCCGAGATGCGGTCGACCGGCGAGGTCATGGGCATCGATCGTGACTATGCGGTCGCCTTCGCCAAGAGCCAGTTGGGCGGCGGGTCGAAATTGCCGCTCGCCGGCACGGTGTTCGTGTCGGTCAAGGATTCCGACAAAGACAAGGTGGTAGAGCCGATCCGCCAGCTCAGCGAGATGGGCTTCCGCATCATCGCCACGCGCGGCACCAAGCGGCATCTCGACGGCCAGGGCATCGAGAGCGAGCGGATCAACAAGGTGCTGGAGGGGCGCCCGCATATCGTCGACGCCATTACCAATGGCGAGATCGATATAGTGTTCAACACCACGGAAGGAGCCAAGGCGCTGGCGGATTCGTTCTCGATCCGGCGCTCGGCCTTGCTCTACCACATCCCTTATTATACAACGCTGGCGGGTGCGCTCGCCGTGACCGAGGCCATCAAGGCGCTGCGGGCCGGGGGCTTAAAAGTCGCGCCGATCCAAGAATATGTGGGCAAACGCGGTTAAGTCTCCGCGAAAAGCCTAGGAATTCAGCATTTCAACCGATTCTTGACTTAGACTGGGCATTTCCTGGACAGTATTCCAGGGGGGTCCTCAGGGAGCTTCGATAGATGGACAAAGTGCCGATGACCGCGGAGGGCTATGCTACGCTCGAGGCTGAGATCAAGCATCTCAAGACCGTGGAGCGCCCGCGCATCATCAAATTGATCGCCGAGGCCCGCACCCATGGCGATCTCTCCGAGAATGCCGAATACCATGCCGCCAAGGAGCAGCAGGGCATCACCGAGGCGCGCATGGCCGACCTCGAGGACAAGCTCGGCCGCGCCGAGATTATCGATACCTCGAAGCTTAAGGGCGACCTGGTCATGTTCGGCGCCACGGTGACGCTGGTCGACGAGGACACCGACGAGAAGGCCAAATACCGGATCGTCGGCGAGGTCGAAGCCAATGTGAAACAAGGCAAGATCTCGATCACCTCGCCGCTGGCGCGCGCCCTGCTCGGCAAGCGCAAGAAGGACGTCGTCGAAGTGTCGACGCCCGGCGGCGGCAAGTCCTACCAGGTGGTCAAGGTCGAGTTCAAATAGACGAAGTACTCTATGCGTGTGGTGTTGCCGTTCATCCTGTGCGGCGGAGCGGGTACGAGGCTTTGGCCTTTGTCGCGCGAGGCGTTCCCAAAACAATTCCATAGCATCGGCACGTCGAAGACGCTGTTCCAGGAGAGCTGCCTCAGGCTCCGCGGCGCGCTCCGTTCGGCAAGACGACGATCCTCGACGATCCTCGCCAACCGCAAGCATCGGTTTCTCATCGCCGATCAATGCGGTGGTCGAGAAGGAGCGGATGATTAGGCCCGCTCAAACCCTCGCAAACACTTCGAATTTCGTTGGTAACGCGGATTGTGATCGGCAGCGAGGCTTGCGGGCCGGGGGTAGGCCCGTTAGGCTTGGCTCATGCTGAGAAG
>JANWJA010000045.1 GCA_025449615.1 Methyloceanibacter sp. | reverse complement strand
TCGGTTTCGGCGCCTTGCCGGCGATCGTCATCTTGCTCGGCGTTCCGCCGCAAAGCTCGACCACCATGCGAGTCGCGAGCTCAAGCCCCGGCACCACGAAGTCTGGATCGACGCCGCGCTCGAAGCGGAATCTCGCATCGGACTGAATATTCAGCTTCCGTCCCGTGCTTGCGGTCCGCTTCGGATCGAAATAGGCGGACTCGATGAAGACGTTTCTGGTCGTGTCTGTGCAGCCGGTCTCTTCGCCGCCAATCACCCCGCCAAGTCCGAGTACGCGCGCATCGTCGGCGATCACGCACATTTCCGCGTCGACATCGTAGCTCTTGCCGTCGAGCGCCTTGAAGCTTTCGCCCTTGCGTCCAAGCCGCGCGTGGATCGCGCCTCTGAGCTTGTCGGCGTCGTAGACGTGGAGCGGCCGTCCGCGATCATAGGAAATGTAATTGGTGATATCGACCAGCGCGTTGATCGGACGAAGTCCGATCGCCTTTAGCCGTCGTTGCAGCCAGTCGGGCGAAGGACCGTTCTTCACGCCCTTGACCAGCACGCCGGCGAAGACCGGGCAGGCGTCCGCAGTCTCTTTATCGAATTCGAGCTTGATTGGGACAGGATTGAGCTTGGCCGCCTTGATCGGCTTCACCTTGTCGGTTTTGAGTTTGCCGAGACCCGATGCGGCGAGATCGCGGGCAATGCCGCGAACGCCGAGGCAGTCCGGGCGATTGGGCGTGACCGCGACTTCGATCACCGCATCATCGAGCCCGAGCGCCTTTGCCGCGGGGACGCCGATTTTTGTGTCTGCTGGCAGCTCGATAATTCCGGAGTGCTCGTCGGAGAGTTCGAGTTCGCGCTCCGACAACATCATGCCGCTCGATTCGACGCCCCTGATTTTGGCTTTGGTCAGGGTGAAATCGATGCCGGGCACGTAGGCGCCGACGGATGCGAACACGCCTTTCATGCCTTCGCGTGCGTTGGAGGCGCCGCACACCACTTGCAGGCGCTCGGTGCCGGTATCGACTTCCAGCACTTGCAGCTTATCGGCGTTGGGGTGCTTCTCCGCTTTCAGCACCTTCGCCACTTTGAACGGCGCGAGCTTCGTCGCGGGGTCGAACAATTCCTCGACCTCGAGCCCGATGCGGGTCAGCCGATCCGCGATTTCGTCCACGCTCGCTTTCGTGTCGAGATGTTCTTTCAGCCAAGCAAGGGTGAACTTCATGGCGCACCCAACCCGCCGGCAAGAGTCGGCACGGCGAGGGGAAGGAAGCCGTAATGCTTGAGCCAGCGCAGATCGGCGGAGAAAAACGCGCGCAGATCCGGCATGCCGTATTTCAGCATGGCGATACGGTCGATACCGAGGCCGAAGGCGAAGCCTTGATAGCGCTTAGGGTCGATCCCGACATTCTTCAGCACGTTCGGATGCACCATGCCGCAGCCGAGAATTTCCAGCCACTGATCGCCTTCGCCGATGCGGATTTCGTCGCCAACTTTGGCGTAGCCGATATCGACCTCCATCGATGGCTCGGTGAAGGGGAAGTAGCTGGCGCGAAAGCGCATCTTTACCTTCGGCACTTCGAAGAAGGCTTTGGCGAATTCCTCCAGCACCCATTTCAAATGACCGAGATGTGTCTGCTCGTCGATCACGAGCCCCTCGACCTGGTGGAACATCGGCGTGTGGGTCTGATCTGAATCGCAGCGATAGACGCGTCCTGGCGCGATGATGCGAAGTGGAGGCTTCTGCACCAGCATGGTCCTGATCTGCACCGGGCTGGTATGCGTGCGTAACACCGCGCGGCTGCCGTCGGCAGCGGCCGGAAGATAGAACGTGTCGTGATCCTGGCGGGCCGGATGCTCGGGCGGAATATTGAGCGCGGTGAAATTATTGAAGTCGGTCTCGATATCGGGGCCTTCGGCGATCGAGAATCCCATATCCGCGAAAATCTCGGTGATCTCATCGGTGACTTGGCTGACCGGATGGATGCGGCCCTCCGCGAGCGGGCCTTCGCGCACCGGCAAGGATATGTCGGCGCGATCGGAGGCGAGCTTCTCGACAAGTGCAGCGCCCGCGAGAACTTGATGCCGCGCATCGAGCGCTTCGGAAACACTGGTCTTCAGTGCGTTGACCGCCTGCCCGAAACTCTTGCGTTTCTCCGGCGGCATCGCGCCGAGCGTTTGCATCAGCTCGGAGACGCGACCCTTCTTGCCAAGCGCCTTGACCCGCACCTCGTCGAGCTGAGCAAGATCGCGCGCGGCCGCGATCGCCTCGATCAACTCGGCTTTCAGTCTATCGAGCTCTGGCTGAGCCAAGGCAAGGGCTCCTGCCGCCGATGGCGGAAGTGTCAAGCACCGGCCGCGGCGGAAGCGGCCTTGACCAGACTCTGGAACGCTTGCGGCTCGTGAATTGCGATATCAGCCAACACCTTGCGGTCGATCTCGATGCCGGCCTTGTTCAGCCCGTTGATGAATCGGCCATAGGTGAGACCATGCTCGCGCACGGCAGCATTGATACGCTGGATCCACAACGCGCGGAACGTGCGCTTCTTCACCCTGCGGTCGCGATAGGCATATTGACCTGCCTTGTCGACGGCCTGCTTGGCGGTGCGGATAGTATTCTTGCGGCGGCCGTAATAGCCCTTCGCCTTCTTCAACACCTTGCGGTGCCGGGCATGGGCGGTAACGCCGCGTTTCACACGGGACATGTCGGTGCTCCTCTAAGAAAACGACTCTATGGCCTAGCGGCCGTAGGGTAGGAAATTCTTCTTCACGATCTTTGCGTCTTCGTCCGAAAGGACCATGGTTCCGCGCGCATTCCGAATGAACTTGGTCGGGCGCTGAATCATGCCGTGACGCTTCCGCGAGGCCTGGCATTTCACCTTGCCGCTCGCGGTGACCTTGAAGCGCTTCTTGGCACCGCTCTTGGTCTTCATCTTGGGCATTTGGCTTCCTTCAATGGCGGCTCGCTTCCGGTCGCCCGGCAGCGGCGGCTTACTCTTGGTGGTTGAAAGCATGTAAGCCGCCACGGCATGCCCTGCCGGGCGGCTCCATAGAGCGAGCCTTATAGATTGGATTGTGGCGGGCTGGCAAGGGCCAGGCCAACCAAGGCATTATGCTTACCTTGGCGCCAGCACCATCACCATCTGCCGGCCTTCAAGTCGGGGCTCCGACTCCACTTTGGCGATGGTCGCGGTGTCCTGCTTCACGCGATCGAGCAATTTGGTGCCGAGCTCCATATGCGCCATCTCGCGGCCGCGGAAGCGTAAGGTCACCTTCACCTTGTCGCCTTCTTCGAAGAAGCCGACGATCGAGCGCATCTTCACCTGGTAGTCGTGGATGTCGATATTCGGCCGCATCTTGATCTCTTTGATCTCGACGGTCCGCTGCTTTTTGCGGGCCTCGGCAGCCTTCTTCTGCGCCTGGTATTTATACTTGCCGTAGTCGAGAATTTTGCAGACCGGCGGCTCGGAATTGGGCGCGATCTCGACGAGGTCTAGCCCCGCTTCCACCGCGCGCGCGAGCGCATCAGGGGTCGGAACCACCCCAACATTGTTGCCCGTGGCGTCAATCAGCTGAATTGTTTGATTATCGATGCCCTCGTTGATACGGGGCCCATCCCTGTTAGGGGTCAGATTCGTCGGCCGTCTTGCGATGAGTAGTTCTCCTCTATTTGCGTTCACCCGGCTTGCCCAGGGCCAACGTGAAACGCGCCCAAATGACGCAAAATCCAAGCTGCCCTTCTACAGGAAGGGAAATGGGGCTGACAAGTCAAGCGATCCGACAGGTAAGCGCGACGTTCATCAACTCCCGCAAGGGCAATGACACCCCTTTTCGACTTCGTCGAGGAGGGGCATTCTGGGTGGGGGAAGGAAGAAGGGGGTCATCATGCGACGCCAGATATCGTTTGCGATCCTGCTGGGGATGATGGGTTTTGCCATTGGACCTGCCGCCGCCGGGGACAAGAAGTGTCTCGACATTTCCGGCACAGGCGACGGCATCAACAAACAAGTGGCCGTGGAAAGCTCGCGCAGCGCCATCCAGACCGAGATTGAAAAGATTCAGGCGGAAAATCACGTGACGTCGGTTGAAGTCAAAGCGTGGAAACCGGACCCGAGGCCGTATTGGCGAAGTTCCGTTTCTGGCTACCTTTTCCTTACCCCCGATGAGGTCACCGATAAGGTCTATACGATTTGCTGGAAGGGCGTGGTCTCGCCCGCCGTCTGCACGTCAGGGACGGAAGTTTGTTGGCCCGCCGATTAGGCTTCCGATCCGGCCTGCAATGATGGCGGATTCAGGAACTTGTTCTGAAGGTCGGTACCAAGCAGCTCGTCATAAACGGCGAGCGTCTTCTGCTGCATTTGCGATAACGCGAAACTCGAAGCCACATGCGCCCTGGCCCGCATGCCGATCTCCAAGCGATCCTTAGGTGAAAGCGCGAGCGCCACTCTGATGCGATCTGCGAGTGAAGTTGGGTTCGCCGGCGGCACCAGCCAACCCGTGAATCTCTCGGGGCTCTCCTCCGCCGATACGATCGTCTCCGGTAGCGCGCCGAGGCTGGAGACGATCACGGGACAGCCCATGGCTTGCGCTTCGATACTGGTTCGCCCGAATGTCTCCGCGACAAGCGACGGCACCAAGGCGACATGCGAGGCGAGGAAGGCAACGGGCATGTCGGCGCAGTGGCCGACAAGTCTGACCTTGTCTTCGAGACCGCGGCTCTTGATGCGATCGGTCAGCTCCTGTCGGTAAGCGTCCTTGTCGTGCGCGTCTCCGGCGAAGATCACCACGGCCCCGTCGAGTGCGCCCTCGCGGGCGAGCAGCGCAGCGGCCTCGATCGTATCGCGCTGTCCTTTAAGGCTGGTCAGCCGCGCTGCCTGCATTACGATCTTGGTGTCGGGCTTGACGCCCCATCGCTCGCGGAGTTTCGCTACCGGTCCCGGCGGCACCGAGACCGGATCGAACACCGCGCCTTCAACGCCACGAAAAATGGTGCGGATCCGGTCCGGCGAAACGCCGCGTCGTGACTCCATCAAATGGGCAGTGTAGCGCGAATTAGCGATGACGATATCGCCGCGTCCCATGACACTGTTGTAGAACGCCTTGATCGGCCCGAACTCGCCATAGGCGCCGTGATACGTCGTGACGAAAGGAATGCCGGTCCGCCGCGCGGCGATCAACGCGCTCCAGGCCGGCGCGCGGCTTCTGGCGTGGATGAGGTCCACGCCTCGGTCCCGGATCAGTCGCGTAAGCCGCCTTGCATTGCGCCAGATCGTCAGCGGGTTCTTGCTGGCGACTTGCATCTCGATGACCTCACCACCCCCTTGCACGATCGCCCTCGCCATGCGGCCGCCTTCGCTGACAACCAACGCCTTCGCTCCGGCCCGCGTCAGCGCCTCGGCGATTTCGAGTGTTGCCAATTCGCTGCCGCCGGTATCGAGACGCGGCACGACCTGCAATATTGTTACCGGCGCCATGGACGGATGTTTCGAGCCATTCCTTAGAAAATGCATGACCAAGAACCACAATTTCTTCAACTAGGCGAGGGCACTAGACGCCGCCGCATCGCGTTCCGCCAAGGCCCTGGCGGGCGTGAAATCGGCCTTTTGTGGCTCTCCGGCTTCATGTCGGACATGGCCAGCACCAAGGCGACGGCTGTCGCCGCCTGGGCCGCGGCTACCGGCATCCCCATGCTCCGCTTCGACTATTGCGGTCACGGGCTCTCCGAAGGTTCGCTGGCGGACGCCACCATTGGAGATTGGCTCGAAGAATCGATTGCGCTTGCGGGCTTAGTCAAAGCCGCCAGGCTTATCGTGGTTGGCTCCTCGATGGGCGGCTGGCTCGCGCTCCTGCTTGCGCGGCATCTGGTGCAGAGAACAACTCCGCTTGCCGGTCTCGTGCTGATCGCACCTGCGCACGACATGACCGAAACTCTGATCTGGAAACGATTGCCGGAGGAGGCGAAGGCGGCGATCGAGCGGGACGGCGTCTATTATCAACCGTCTGCCTATGCCGAGCCTTATCCGATCACGCGCCATCTGATCGAGGAAGGACGCGCGCACCTTCTCGAGGGCAACAGCTTCGACACGCTCTGTCCGGTTCGCATTCTGCAAGGCATGCGCGACCCCGATGTTCCGTGGTCCCACGCCCTGTCTCTTGTAGACTTGCTGACTGGCAACGACGTGGAGCTTTCGTTGATCAAGGACGGCGATCATCGCCTATCGAGGCCGGAGGACATCGCTCGCCTTGAGGCCGTCGTTGCAGAGCTTGTCGAAAAGGTGAGAAACATTCACACGCGATAGTAGTCGCGATACCAAGCGACGAAGCGCTTGACCCCCTCTTCGATCGGAGTGGCGGGTGTAAAGCCAGTAGCCGCTGTCAGCGCATCCACGTCGGCATAGGTTTCCGGCACGTCACCGGGCTGCGCCGGCACCATTTCCATCACCGCCTTCTTGCCCACTTCTTTCTCGATCACCGCGATATAGTCGAGAAGCTGAACCGGGCTGTGATTGCCGATATTGTAGATGCGATACGGAGCTGACGAGGTCGCCGGGTCCGGCGCTTCCGCGTTCCAATTGGGATCCGGTGTCGCGACGTGATCGAGCGTGCGCACCACGCCTTCCACGATATCGTCGATGTAGGTGAAGTCCCGCGCGTGATGGCCGTAGTTGAACACCTCGATCGGCTTCCCCTGGAAAATGTTGCGGGTGAAGCCGAACAGCGACATGTCCGGGCGTCCCCAAGGCCCATAGACAGTAAAGAAGCGTAGCCCCGTCACCGGCAAGCCGAACAGATGCGCATAAGTATGCGCCATCAGCTCGTTCGCCTTCTTGGTGGCTCCGTAAAGGCTCACCGGATGATCCACGTTGTCATTGACGCTGAACGGTAGCTTCCGGTTCGCGCCATAGACCGAACTCGACGACGCGAAGACGAGATGCCCGACCCCGTGATGGCGGCAGCCTTCGAGCACATGCAAAAAGCCGGTGATATTGGCGTCGACATAAGCATGCGGGTGGTCGAGCGAATAGCGCACGCCCGCTTGCGCGGCGAGATGGATCACGCGCGCCGGCTTCTCCGCGGCGAAAGTTGCATCCACGACGGTACGGTCGGCGAGGTCGGCCTTGATGAAATGGAAGCCGTTATGGGCCTTGAGCCGCGCGAGCCGGGCCTCTTTCAGCGACACGTCGTAATACGAATTCAGATTGTCGAACCCGATGACCTCGTCGCCCCGTTCGAGCAGGCGAATGGCCGTGTGGTAGCCGATGAAGCCGGCGGCGCCGGTGAGAAAAACCCGCATCTTGATGACGCCTATCCTGCTGTCTTGGTTCGAAGCGCCGCCAAGAGGCCATTGACGGTAAGCCATGTCAATTGCGGGAACTGGCCGCAGTCTTAGGCTTGCGCGGTTGACGGGTTTTTTGGGGGTCGGTATAGAGCGCGTTGATCCCGTTACTCTTCGCGGCTTCGCTGCCTCCTTTGGGGCATAAGAGCCCTTTCAAGGACAAGCCAGATGGCCAATACCAAATCGGCGAAGAAAGCCGCACGTCAGACCGTTCGCCGGTCCGGCGTGAATAAGATCCGCCGCAGCCACATGCGGACCGAGATGCGCAAAGTGGAAGAGGCCATCGCCTCGGGCAACAAGGAAGCCGCTCGTGCGGCCCTCAAAGAAGCCGAGCCGGTGATCGCCCGTTCGGCGCAAAAGGGCGTCGTGCATCGCAAGACCGCCTCGCGGAAGGTCTCTCGCCTCGCCAAGCGCATCGTCGCCATGGGCCAAGCCTAGAATCAAAAAAACCCCTCCTGTGGCCAATGGGCCACAAGGGGTATCGGAGCCCGCCGCCGTCTTGGTGTCGGTTGCATGTCAATTCAACGAAAATATCAAATGCTTGGACTTTGATGGCGTGGTGACAGCCGCTTCATTTGTTGCCTCGCGATCCACTGTCACAAAAAATTCCTGTCCGCGAATCTGGCTTTGTCCCGCTTTGGTACTCTCCCCACATTTCCACTGGAAAGCCGCGAGAAAGCGTTTCGGGACAAAAGCTTGCATCGTGACTCTGAGTCTTCCCTTTACTTGGCGAGTGAAGATTTCACCCCACCCCGCTCGCTTGATCAGCGTTAATGGCATGTGTATAGTCCAATAATCGAACGGGGTTATCCCCTCCTGACAATAGACGCCGCGTAACCCGATTTGTCCGGGGTAAGAATATTTTTGTCTTTGTTTAGGGGG